>NZ_JABFCR010000047.1:0-26364 GCF_013087555.1 Mucilaginibacter humi | reverse complement strand
CATTATTTAGCAACACCTTTAAGCTTAGGGGTGTGGGTTGCTGCGCATAAGCAGCCATCATGCAAAAGCACAACACTGCCATGCACTTGTACTTTAAATAGTGCATTATTAAATGTTTAAATTAATTTTTATAAATGGAATTACACCGCATACATCAGCCGTGGGGCCGTATGCAATAATTAAGAAGATTGCAGAGTATTATTAAATTGTTAGCTTACCACTAAGCAGGTATAGTGGTTGCGGCGGGCAAAGACTGTAAGTTATTGCTGCCAGCAAGCTACCGGTAATAGTTTTTACTTGCCGCAGTACCAATGGCAATATTGCACATAAGGCAAAAGCAAAAGTGTAACCACCGGCAAACCGGGGTTAGCCAGTTTCGCTTTCATTTTGGCGGGGTTGTACTCGCTGTTTTCGTTAAACTCCAGCTTTCGCTTAGCAAATGATTTTACCAGTATGTTTTGACTACACGGTTGCTGCGCCTTAAAATAGCGTTGGCAGCGCAAGCTAAAACCTAAAAATGGTTTAGCCACAAACATAAGCATGGCAATAAACAGCAGAAATTTAACTTTTGAGGCTAACATTGCTTACACAAACGTATTTATAGGTTAAAGTTGGCGAGAAATAATTTATATGCCAGAATGTAACGGAAAAATTGCAATATGGCTTTAAAATCAGCTTAGCCAATTGTTAAAAATGTTAAATAATTAGGGAACAATACTTTGTGTTATTAACTTAGTATATACCTTATGCATTATGAAAAGATTATTTGCAACCCCGGTTATGCTAAGCGGCGCTATAGTGGTAAATGCACAGCGTACAAGCACCACCCTTCTTCAAAAATCATTACTTACCAATACAAATAAACCGGCTGGCAATGTTTGCACCTGCAATCCCAATCAATTAACACTATTAAAATCAAAACCCAATGCAGAATTGTTTGGGAAAATGACCAAACTAACAGCAGATACAGTTGATTATAAACCATCTACAGTAACCGTGTATGAAAATGTTAGCGTAAATCAATTACTAAATACTACCGCTGCGATTAATCCAGACCGTATGCCTATTGCCAAACCGGCAAATACAGATCCGCGTATGCCTATTGTGCAAACTGACAGGACAGCGTACACAATGCCGATAGTAGGGAAAACGCAACCACGGGTATATTATCCAACAGTATCGCCTAAAAAGGTTGTGGATGGCGTTGAAGTTCGCCCTTAGTGTTAAATAGAAAAATCTTTATTCAATAGTTTTTCCAATTCGGCGAAGCTGATGTTCATTTTAACTTTGCCCTGTTTGGCGTAGCTGATCTCGCCGGTTTCTTCGGATATGATGATCGCTGTGGCCTCGTTAGCCTCGGTAACACCAATGCCGGCCCGGTGGCGCAAGCCAAACTGAGCTGGCAGGTCAACCTTATCCGTCAACGGCAAAATACAACTGGCCGATTTAATTTTGTTCTCAGCAATTACTACCGCGCCGTCATGCAGCGGGCTGGTTTTTTGGAAGATGCTTTCCAATAATCGTTTAGAGATTTTAGCATCCATCACTTCGCAGCTATTCTGGTAAAATTGCTCGTCGTAATATTTAGCGAAAACTATCAGCGCACCGGTGCGGGTTTGTTTTAATATCTTACAGGCATCAATAATGGGTTTAATACGGGCATAGTTGTTTTTCTCATCCTGCACTTTCCCGAAGAAATAGCGCCACCAGGCTTTATTGCGCTGCAGTGATGCATTCTTACCCACCAACAGTAAAAAGCGCCTTATCTCTTGCTGAAAAACTACAATAATGATAATTAAGCTAGCATCTTTAAAATAACCCAATATTTTAGTAAGCACCGGCATATGCAAGTTGCTCACCACAAAATAAAGCACATAGATCACACCCAGTCCCAACAGGATATTTACCGCTATGGTGCCGCGTACCAGGTTATAAGCCTGGTATATTATAAAAGCTACCAGCAGGATGTCTAAAACGCCAAGCGGTGTTATTTTAAAAAAGGCTGAGATCTAAACTGTGCATTCACGAAGTTAATATTTAGATGTGAGATTTGGGACAGGAGATTTGAGATCGCTTATCTCTTTGACATGCAGATGTTATTTATCCTCAATTACCCCATATATGGCCCGCCCGGTACGCCCCAATCCCATTTTGGCATGGGCATGTTTGGGTCTTCATCTACATTATCTAAATTCGAATTAAGTACAGCAATGCGGGTTCCCCATTCCGTAAGCCATAAATGCAGAGCGGAACTCAGGGTCATCAGGTAATTGTAGTTCATCGGCTGTTTCTAATAACAACTCCATCCAGCGTTTTCGGTGCTGCTGGGTTAAGTGCTTAGCCAGGTGTTTTTGGATCATTTGGAAATGGCTTCCTTCACTTTCGCTATATAGTTTCGGGCCACCAAAAACCTCGGCAACAAAATGTGCTACGTGTAGCCGGTGCTGTGGCGACATATGCTTAAATACCGGCTCTAAAATATCATCAGCTAATACCTTATCATAAAATAGGTTAAACAACTGCTCAAACATGGGCATACCACCTGCCCATTCAAATAAAGAGGGAACAGACCGGGTTTTGTTATCATCCATGTTGATTGCTATTTATGCGTTGCTTTGTTCTTGGGGAACATTAGCGATGCAACTACACTGATTACCAAAATGCCAAGTATTATTAATAATGACCGGCCCGTAGTCAACCCTATCTGGTCGACGTAATTAGCTAATAGCATTTTCAGGCCTATGAAAGCCAGCAAGGCAGCCAACCCAACTTTAAGGTAGTGGAACTTATCGATAATATTAACCAGTAGGAAGAACATAGAGCGCAGGCCCATAATGGCGAATATGTTAGAAAAGAATACGATATAAGGGTCCTTTGTGATCGAGAATATAGCTGGGATAGAATCGACCGCGAAAACAAGGTCGGTAACCTCGATAATTAATAGCACCAGGAACAAAGGGGTAATAAACTTTTTCCTATCTATTTTAACAAAGAATTTGCTGCCTTCAAACTGCGGGTGTACCGAAAAATATTTAGAAGCCAGCTTAACAACCGTATGGTTTTCGGGGTCTATCTTCTCTTCCCCGGTTGCGGTTTACAAACATAGTTATACCTGTATAAACCAGAACGCCCCAAACAGGTACAGGATCCAATGAAACTCTTCTATTAACGCCGCCCCGACAAATATGAATAGGAAACGCATTACCACCGCGCCAATTATCCCCCAGAGTAATACCTTATGATAATATCTTTTATCAACACCAAAAGCGGTAAATATCAATACCATCACAAAAATATTATCAACCGAAAGGGCATACTCAACTACATAACCGGTAATAAACTCAAGGCCCGTGGTTTTGCGATATAGGGCCAGACCACCTTCAAAGTTATTAGAGTTTAATTGAAGGTTATGCAGGTGTTTTATATTGATCTCCTTTAAAGCGGCGAAGCTATCGATATGGTGCAGCAGTTGACCAAAGTTTAGTATTAGCGCATAAAAGCCAAGCGCAACAGACACCCAAACGGCGCTCATAATCCCGGCCTGCTTCAAGCTTACCGGTTTGTTTGAATTGCCAAATAAGCCCGTGTCAATAGCCATCATTAAAAAAATGAAGACTAAAAATCCGCCTATAAATAAAAGTTCGCTACTCATTACTTGTCTCTTTCTGTCGTAAAGGTCACCAATTGCTCTAACCCAAGGCGCGAGTCGCTGTCAGGCAGGGTATATAGTATTTCAAAAGCTTCGTCCCTGTATTTCTTCATTTGGGTTTCGGCATATTGCAAGCCCCCGGTAACATTAACAAATTTAATGATGGCGGCAATTTTTTCCGGCTCGTCATTATGGTTCTTTACCAAGTTGATAATCCTTTTTTCTCCGTAGCATCGCAGTTATTTAACGCGTAAATAAGGGGCAGCGTAACCTTTTTTTTCTTTGATATCGATACCTACTGGTTTACCGACATCATCCGTGCCAAAATCAAACATATCATCCTTGATCTGGAAAGCGATGCCTATCTTTTCGCCAAACAGGCGCATTTTCTCTGTAGTTTCATCATCAGCCCCGGCTGATGCCGCGCCGCAGGCGCAGCAAGCGGCTATTAACGATGCTGTTTTTTGGCGGATAACATCATAATAAACAGGCTCGCCAATATCCATGCGGCGCACTTTTTCAATCTGTAATAGTTCGCCCTCGCTCATTTGCTTTACGGCTTCTGATACGATCTTAAGTAATTTAAAATCGCCGTTATCAATAGAGAGCAATAAGCCTTTTGATAGCAGGTAATCGCCCACCAAAACAGCTATTTTATTTTTCCATAAAGCGTTGATTGAGAAAAACCCACGGCGTTGGTAAGAGTTATCAACCACGTCGTCATGCACCAGCGTGGCTGTATGCAACAGTTCAACCAGGGGCCGCGCCACGATGGGTAGACTCATTAATGCCGCCGCAAATGCTGGCCGAAAAAAACAGGAACATGGGCCTTATTTGTTTGCCTTTACGCTTAACAATATAATGGGTAATACGGTCAAGCAACGGTACTGAGCTTTGCATGGAGGCTTTAAAACGCTCCTCAAAAACGTCAATATCAGCAGCAATGGGTTTTTTGATCTCGTTGATGCTTAACATTAAAATTGCACAGGCTTTTTACATGCCAAACTGCCTGTTTGGCTAATAGTAGCAAACATAAGCTAAAAAAGTTTATCTGCATTACTACCATAAAAATTTTGGCTGTAATTAAACTAATTCAAACTTAAACACTCTATATAATACATTGATGTTACAGTAGCCCTGTAATTAAAGTGGAAATATAGTTTTTGGTTATTTTTATACAAGCGAGGCATCCGGCGGGATGTCTCGCTTTTTTATGCCCGAGCGAAGCTTTATTTTTTACCTTTGCACTCCACTAAATAATAAACGGAGAGGTGTCTGAGTGGTCGAAAGAGCACGCCCGGAAAGTGTGTATACCTCAAAAGGGTATCGAGGGTTCGAATCCCTCCCTCTCCGCAAAGTTAAGAAGCTCATACTACATGTATTGAGTTTGTTAGTGGATAGCTAAATTATAAGAATGATTAATAGTCATAAACTATAATCATTCTTATTAAATTAGTTAATGGCATAGAAAGTTGCGGTCACGTAACTACCGCCCATTTGGTATTCATTAAAAACCATCGTTCCATCCACAAAAGTCGCAGTGCCAACTGCTCCAAAGCTAACAGGCCACCCGTCTTGATACACATCAGTAACAACATGCGCAGTATTAGTAATTACAACAAAATCGTGATCATCATACGTTCCTTCGTATTCAACAACTGCTTTGTTTTTTACAGTTTGACTTAAGGTTTTAGTTTTGCCGTTAGCATAATTTAAGGGAACGCTAAATAACATTAAAATGATTGCAATGGGTAATACAAGCTTTTTCATAATCTTATCTTTTAGGTAAATAATAAACTATTAATTAAAGATAAGTAGGTTTCATAGCAAGTGTATATTTATATTACACACAAATGTTTACAGTTATGCTAACAGCTGATAACTTATGATTAAACAATTTATAAGGTGACTGAGTGGCCAAAAGAGCACGCCCGGAAAGTATGTATACCTCAAAAGGGTATCGAGGGTTCGAATCCGTCTCTCTCCGCAAGCCAAAATGCTGCCCACAATTTGGGCAGCATTTTGTGTTTACAATCAATTGGATATTATCTAATAAACTGTATTACAAAGCCTCCTTTCGGCGCGATGGTATATGACCATGCCGAATTGATATCATAGGTATTTACGTCGAAGCCCATGAGCGCATCTTTGCCCTCTGATATCAACCTGAACCTCGAAAACCCTTTGCCCCATTTTTTGAGATCAAGCGTAAGCGGATGTTTGTTATTGGTACCATTGATACCTACTATATAACGCAATGCATCTTTTTGCCTGTACAGCACAACAGCTTTACCGGGGTCGGCTACAATACATTTGGTGTCGTCCCGGTAGCGGGCATTTCTTTAAACAAAGTCTTTACTTCGGCAGGCAGCGAATCAAAAACTTCCTTAGAATCTGCAAAATGTATAATGCCCGAGGTGTAGATCATTGTCATGGCCAACTCATGCACCGCTGTGTTTAAACGGGGATACTTTCTCATGGTCAAGGCAAACGGCGTATAGTCAACCGGGCCGGCCACATTCCCGGTAAAAGGCAATACGGTATTTTGTTCGGCTGCTTTTTCAGGAAACCTGGGCTCATAAAAATAGCTTTCCGTTCCTAATATTGCCTCGGCAGTCAGGTAATTTGGCCAGGTGCGCTGCCAGCCCCGCGGTACAGTTGTACCGTGAAGCCCTATTAATAAATGCTCTTTAGCAGCATCTTCAAAAACCGCTTGCAGGGCAGCCATAACTTCCTGCCTGTCAGAGCACCAAAAATCTATCTTAACACCTTTAACGCCCATCCTGGCCAGTTCTCTAAACCTCGCCATCCGTTTTTCAGCCTCATAATACTGTGATGAATAGCCCCAAACTAATGGTGTAACCCCTTTGGAGATAGCGTAATCAATTATCTGTCCTTCATTATTCGCTTTTTCCCATCCGGCGTCAAATAACGTGTATTTAAAACCAAAAGATGCGGACAGATCTGTAAATTCATTATAGATCTTCGCCGAATGATCATCCGGGTGTGACCACCATGACCATGCTGCCTTTCCGGGCTCTATCCGGGAAGTATTTGCAATTTTTGAAGGGGGTGCCAGGTCAGTGATTAAAGTTGACAATAATATATCTCCGGCATTATCACCCACGCTAATAATTCTCCAGGGGCATAGTCCACGGCAAAGTCGACTCAGGATAGGCGTGCTCTTTAACAGGTAAGGGTAGCGTGAATTTTTCGTCAGCATCGGCAAATGCTACCTGGTAGATACCGTTTTTTGCATCGGGCTTAAAATGGCAGCCGGGATAAGAACCATCTGTGCCGGTCTCTGAAATAAGCACCCAATTTTTGCCATTATTTACATTGAAAAGAGCTGGCATACACCAACCAACAGCGGCGTTACGTGGCTTATCAATTGCGTCGCCAGCTGTTACATGCTGATAAAAATCCTCATAGCCGGGCGTGTATCTTCCGGCCTTGTCGTATGGTTCCATCCAGCCTTTTGCATTTAAGGGGATGTGAAAACCAGTAAGCTCATCTTTTATCAGCCTGAGATGTTTATCACCATCCTGAAATCTATAACGAAACGCGACTCCTTCCTTTCCGGCAACCAGGTCCATGATCATGAGCGCTCCCCGGGTATTTTTAAAAGTTATACTCTTGCTTTCAAAAACATGATCCACACTTTTGGTATTGGCTACCTTCAGCTGGTATTGCTCTCTTCTTTGCTGAACGGCTGAAACTTTTACAACCGACAAGCCGACCGTAAAATCCTGGTCGTCGCAATTTAATCCAAGCGGCGAATCTTCCACTATCAGATTATTTCTGCGTGTTACCCGATAGGATAGCTTACCATCTATGCTCAGCGACAAAGTTATTGTATTCAGCTTATCGCCAGATTGCAGGGACAGCGCCTTTGTCTGCGCAAAAACGTTAGTTATCAAAGAAAATACACCCGACACAAGGCAGCAGAAAATAATTTTTTTCTCATAAAGTGAGTTCACTAATTGGTTTATCAATCACTGATAAATTTAAAGAATTGCTGTCATTAAAAAATGGATTAAATATATAGAAGGATGGATTTTAATACAATTATGTTATTTCCTAAATACAGATACTTTACCGGGGGCTCATTTTTTATTTTAGGCGCTCTCGTTAAAAAAATGAAAAAACATTTGCGCAACTCAAAAGTTGCACATATATTTGCAACCTAAAGGTTGCATAATTAACCTAACAAAATGAAACAAGATATATTTCAAGCCATAGCCGACCCAACACGCAGGGCTATTTTAACGCTACTGGCTATACAGGCATTAACGCCAAATGTAATGGCCGAAAAATTTGATATGACCCGCCAAAGCCGTATCAAAACATATTAAAGTATTGCACGAATGCGAGCTGATTAAACCCGAGCAGAGCGGCCGGGAGATCTATTATCATTTTAACGCTAAAAAATGCAGGAGTTTGACCATTGGTTAGCCCAGTTCAGGCAGAACTGGGAAACTCAATTCAACCAACTCGACCAATTATTAACAACAATTAAAAAACAAAACTAATGAACAACGATTTGCTATTTGATTTTAACGTTGACAAGGCAGCGAAAACGGTTTATATAACCAGGAATTTAATGCCGGACAGTCTTTAGTATGGGATGCTTTTACCAAAGCCGAACTGCTGGACCAATGGGGGCACCTGCACCCATGCGCGCCAAAACCAAGTATATGAACTTTGAAGTTGGCGGGCGGCGATTTTACGCGATGATAAGCCCCGATGGGCAGGAGCGCTGGGCGGTGCAGGAATTTACATCCATAACCCCGATAACCAATTTTAAGATGTATAACGCGTTTTCAGATAAAGACGAAAACCGCGAACTCCCGTGCTCTGACTGGGATTACAATTTCAGCGAGCAAAATGGTATCACCAGGGTTGACATTGTCATTTTTAATGAATCGTTTGAGCGATTGGAGAAATTATTAGAGGGCTTCAAAATAGGTTTCACCATGACCTTGAAAAACCGGAAGAATTGCTGGCCTCCTTATCGCAAGAATAAACAAAAGAAAATTACATCACATTAAACATAAAAAAATTATGAGAACAATTAACCCATGGATCAACTTCAACGGAAATGCTGAAGAAGCATTCACTTTTTACAAATCAGTTTTTGGCGGAGAGTTTACAAAGATCATCCGTTTCAAGGACCTCGGCAAGCGCCGAATTCCGTACCGGAAAAGGAAGCAAACAAAATAATGACCATCATTTTGCCTCTTGGTAAACACAATGTGTTAATTGCCAATGATGTGCCCGAATTTATGGGACGGGTAAACGAAAGCGAGAACAGGTCGAAAATAGCAGTTAGTGCCGAAAGCCGGGAAGAAGCTGACCAAATATTTAACGGACTATCAGCAGGCGGAGCGGTAGAGGGGCCCATTGGTGACAGCCCCCGGGGTACTTACGCCGGAATGTTCCGAGACAAATACGGTATTGAATGGATTGTGGAATTTGACCCAAATTATAACGGGTAAAGTATCTAAAAGGTTCAAAAATAATCGATATAAGGAGTCCTTGCCTTTCCGCCGGCCGGTAGTTAACTAAACACAAGCCACTTAAAATGATTTAAGTGGCTTGTGTTTGTAGTCCAGTACTTATTATAGTTCCTCAAACTAAACCGACTTGTTCTGGTCTATTTGATATTCAGAGAAGCTTACACTTTTGGTTATAAAAGAATTTTTTTATTTTCACACCACAACACTTCGCAAAGGTGCATCTGATTTGTTTTAAATAATATCATTATAACGTGAACACACTTTCAAACCAACAACCAACTCAAAAAAAACAATGGAGCCGGCCCATGATAATTTTAATTAGCCAGAATATCGTCGAAAAAGGTACTTTTTTAAACCATGAAGTACATAATGGCAATAGAACCCAGATAACGGTAGGTTCAGGTAATACCCCCGTCCCTCATTCAGTTTATTCTCAGGTACTCTCTTGATTGGGTAATGATATAGTTCTGTTTTAAAATAAATAAGGCACTACAGTTACTAACACCTACCTTCTGCATGTCTCCGACATTACCTGCTACACTTGGCAATTTTTATTTAGCCTTGTCACATTTTACCCTTTGATTTGTCGCATACACACCGCACGCATAATGCTAACTCTCCCGACATTCGTATAGTAACAATTTAACCTGGAACAACTTTAAACAACAACATAAAAGGAGGGTAATCATTATGAGAAAGATCACTGTTTTATCATTCATTACATTAGATGGTGTAATGCAGGCACCGGGCGGCCCGGAAGAGGATACCGAAAACGGTTTTAAATACGGCGGCTGGATAGCGCCCTATACAGATGAAGCTTCGGGTAAAGTTATGAGAAAAATAATGGAACCTGCCGACTTAATGCTGGGCCGAAAAACATTTGATATTTGGGAACCTTACTGGCCCAAGAATGCGGACCGCTGGCCGGGTGTAAATGAAGTAACTAAATACGTTTTGTCTACCACACGGTCAGCCTCTGACTGGCAAAACTGTGTATTTGTTAGCAATGTGGAGGACATCAGGAAGCTGAAAGGTTCTGAAGGTTCTGATCTTAAGATTTGGGGCAGCAGTGAGCTTGTACAGTTATTACTGAATCATGACCTGGTTGACGAATTTTGGCTGATGATACACCCGGTTGTACTGGGTAAAGGCAAACGACTTTTTAACGATGAAAGTATACCCGCAGCCTTTACATTGGCTGATAGCACTGTTACAACAAGCGGTGTAATTATGGCCAATTACAAAAAAGCCGGCCCGGTAAAGACCGGCGCTGTTGGGGAATAACAACAACCCTACTTTTCAAAAAAGCTATCAGCCGGTAGGCAAATAGCTTTTTTGTTACCGGTTGACCAAACTAAAATTAGCGAACCGGGCATTTTGATTTTCATCACCTTTAAAATGCAGGCCCGCCCTTGGGCTTCTGTCCCATTGCGGTAAGGTGTTAGCTTTTATAGGAGATTCGGTTATTAACTGCTTCCAGTCGCCGGCGCCTTGCTTATAATAAAACTTGCATATTTTGTCTGTATCAAGTTCAAGTTTTAATTGGACGATTGTTTTTGCCTTAACCGCGCCCTGTGCCAGTGTGGTAAACTTATTGCCTTTAACCTGCCAAATGGTTACCTGGTTGTTTTGTGTGCCAATACCTAATGCCGCGTTAGCATCGCCATAAAAAGCTAATCCTTTAAGAGCGGCGTTGTTATTTAATACCGTAGCTGTCATCACAAAACTCCCCGACACCGGCCTGGTGGTAATTACAACCCCTGTCTCGTTACCTTGTTTAACGTTACCTAACAGATACAACATGCCTTTTTGCTGTTTTACAACCGGGCTTGAGTTCCGAAAATCCCATTGCCAGTATTTGGCTACCGTGTTGGTGGTAAAATCGTCATGGATGTCTGATACCGTGCTACCCATTATTTGTTGTGTTTTGAATGATGGCCATTCGTTATTTTTTGGCCAAACCAATTCAGATATTAGCCCTTGTCTGCCTGTCATCGCCACGCTTTCTTTATTATAGGCATGGTGCAGATAAACATCAGCGCCATTGCTTGCTTTAACAAAAGTACCGTGACCCATGCACTTCCATTTATCATTTTCTGACAGGATAGGGTTGTTCGCGTAAACCTCGTAAGGTCCGGCAAAGCTTTTTGCGCGGGCCACCCGTACGTTATAACTGCACCTTACCCCGCAGCAATTGCCCGCCGAATAAAATATATAATAGTAACCATCTTTCTTCAGTATGCTTTGACCCTCCATACCCATTTTCTGTTCATCTTTTAATAATGAAAAAGGCTCGCCTTCCAGTTTAAGGCCATCAGCGGATAATTTGCTGGCCAATATCTCTATGGGCCGGTTATCAAGCCCATAAGCTTTAAAGGTGATATACAATTGCCTGTTATCATTAAAAACAAAAGCATCGATAGCTTCCTTGCCAAAGGTTATAAGCAAGCCATGATCGGTAAACCCCTTATCAGGATATTTGGAGGTAGCCACGCCTATGTATGATGTGTTGTCGCTTTTGCGGCGCGCCGTGTAATAGATGTAGTACGTGTCTTTGATTTTATAATACTCGGGCGCCCAAAATGATGCGGACGCCCACTCGGGAGTTTTATCGAATACATAGCCGGCTTGTCGCCAGCTTTTAAGGTCAGTCGATTTAAAAATTGGGAAGTGTGGCGCCCATTCAGACGATGTACCTACGGCGAAATAAGTATTCCCCACCTTTATAATAGATGGATCCGCAAAATCTCCGGGAATAACGGCCCCATCATTCCGCTGGGCCAAGAGCGATAACGGGAATATTAAAACAAGGATAGTGTAACTAATAATTGCCTTGAGCTGTTGCATAGAAGTGTTGTTAAGGTTATTTGCCGGATAGATAACAAATAAACAGAATTTAGTATTAGCAGCAAAACTAAATAGTTGTTCTCCAGTAAAACAAAACAGCCCACAATCAAAGATTGCAGGCTGTTCCACCTAAATTATTTAGTTATCTATTTTTTCTGTTGCGATAAGAAAGTAACCAGCGATGCCATTTCTTCATACGATAAGGCATTAGCAAGACCCACCGGCATTATAGATGTTTCCATCTCTTTGCGCGATAGGATATCGCTTTTGTTTACAGTGAATACTGCCCCGGTTATATCGCGCATTACTAAACGCTCGGCACTTTCTGAAGTTACAAAGCCCATATAGCTTTTATTGCCTTTGGCGGTGATGACATTAGTAGCAAACCCTTGCGATATTGAAGCACTTGGTTTTAATATCGACTCGGCTATTTGCTCACGTGTCATGATCGAGCCGATCTGGCCCATAAACGGACCTTTTGGTTTTTCGCTCTTATCCAGCGTGTGGCAGTTTATACAGCCCTGTTGTGAGAACAACGCCCGGCCCTTTGTGGGGTCGCCTTGTAACTTGCCAATGGCCAGCATCACATCCTCAATTGATGATTTGCCCACCTGCCCCTTGCGGTTCTTAATTTTCTCAAGGTCAACCTTCGGTCCATCGTTAGCTAAAGGTTTTTCTTCTTCGGCACCAAAAGCAGCTATTGCCATGCGGTGACGGGTATTTAAATAAGTAATATACTCTTTACCACTTGCATTAGATTTGTTCCATACATCTTTCAGGAAAGCCTCGATAGTTGGCGAGCCTGCCCATAGATCGGCTTTGTAGTACGGGCCCGGCGCATCCGGACGGGTACCCCACCACCATGATGCATCATACGGTGCTTCCTCTCTAAAAAGGCGTGAAACTGTAGTTAAGATCTCTTTTTTTAGTTTTGGATTAGTTGTGCGTTTATATGCGGCAATTAAACCGTTAACCGCCTTTGTATTGTGCATATAACGCAATGCCCATAAACCCGGGGTTGAGTTTGGTGTACCAATTGCAGCAACACAAGCATCGGTAGCGTTAAGCGCCAATAATGCACGCACTGCCAGGTGTGGTAATATTATCGGCGAGTTTGGAGTAGCATGCGGCCCTTCGGCAACACCTTTTGCAGGTGCTACAAATGATGCCGGTACTTTTGTTTTTAATAACGCCGGGATAGCCGCAGCATTACCTAAACGACCCAACCCTATAATTGCGGCTGCGTGTACCCGTGGATTTACATCATTTAATCCCGCTAAAAACGGGGCGATAGCAACTTTCGACGCAAACTCTTTACGATCGGCAAGTGCGCGTAAAGCAAACTCGCGCATGGTGGCTTCCTGGGTAAGTGTTGTTAAGACCGGGATACCGCTTTCGCCTGCCGCCTGTGCATAAGTGTATACACCCGCTACCCTGCTTTCTAAAGGAAGTGATTTATCCAACGTAATTTTTAAGGCAACCGCTGCTGCTGATTTAGCCGGGCGCCTCAATAACTCCTGCGAGGCATTTAAACGGGCTACCGCGCTTGGCGACTTTAACAGATCACCCAACTCCTTTTCTGACAATTTTGCCAGCTCAGGAAAAGCGGTATACTTCCAATTGTTAGGAACAACCCTAACTACATAGCCTTTGCTTGGGCTGCCGTTATAACCGGCACCGTCCCACGCAGACAGGTACAGCCTGCCAGATCCATCTACATCAAGATCGGTGATCTGCGGTAGTTTTATAAACTCTTCGTCTTTTTGAGTAAAGGTCGGGCCATCAGGTGTAACGCGGTGGATATATAACATGCTGCGTCCCCAATCGGCCATCATAGGCACTTTGGTGTATTTCGCCGGCCAGTTTGGTTCGTCAAAATATAAAGAACCTGTACCTGAGCCACCGCCAACATCAACCAGTGCAGGGATTATCTCATCTGTAAAATGCTGGAACAATAAAGGATAACCATACTCGCCGGTTTGGATGCTATGCGAAAAACGAATATTCCAGCCACCGCCGTCGTTAGTATTCTCACGCGTAAATATGTTCATGAACGGATCAATAGCTACGTCATACACATTACGTGTACCGTGGGTATAAACTTCCATCCCGGTACCATCAGGGCGCACACGTACAATACCGCCGCCTAACATCGTCAATTTTTTGCCTGAACGATCTACAGCGTTATAGAAACCAAAGTCGCCTACACCAACATAAATCCAGCCATCAATACCCATACGGATACCGTTTGTGGCGTGGTCTGTACCGCGCTCCTGCAAGTATTTGGTATTGCTAAAGTTTTGGATAAGCGGTTGTTCAGGGCCATCGGCTACGCCATCATTATTTTTATCTTCAAAAACCACCGGGGCCATGCCGGTAGCTTTGCCTGTTTCTTTAGAGAAAGTTGTGTGCAATACATAAACCTTATCGCCACTGGCAATAATACCGCGCGGGTTATCAACCATGGCAAATTCGGTATGTTTATCAATCTTACCGTCGTTGTCGCTATCTATAAGTTTCATAATGCGGCCCTTGCCGGGATCTTTACCTAATGATCCTATCATATCTACACCAACAAACACTTCGCCGGTTGCTGCTACGGCTAAACAAGCCGGGCTTGGGGTAAGGTCAGGGCCGGCAAACTGGGTAATGGTCAGTTCGGGTGGGTTAACAAACTTAGGTTTTGGTGCTTCAAAAAAATGGCCTAATCCTAAAAGAACAGTTAGGGCCGATAAAAAACTTACGGTTACTTTTAACATGATGTATTTATTATTGTGCTGCTACTCTTTTTGTTGACATTAATTTAGCTATCACGGCTTTAAGCTTTGCCGGATCTTTAGCATATTTTTCAAGGTCGATGATCTCTATCTTCCTAAAATCAGTAGGGTGGCTTTCTGCCTGGATTGATATACTGCCGCTCTTTAAAAATTCTCCCTCTTTTTCGCCTTTAACCGGGTCATGCTGTGGTTTTTCGTACCGCATAACTTCTTCGCCGTTTACATAATGTATCACCAGCGAATCCGCCAGTACCAACGCTTCAACCCGCACCCACTGGTCGCCATTATAAGTTTGCGATTTTGAATCGGTACAGTGTTGGGTTATGATCTTGCCATCTCTTTCAAATTGTGTACCGGTGTACATAAGTTGGCTGTAGAACGATTCCCTTTGCCCGTGCCACCCAGTAATTGCACTTCCATTGAATTTGGAAAATCCTGATCCTTCTTCATCGTTTCAGGTGCCTGCCCGTGGATCATGATCCCATTGTTACGGAACGCCCATCCCGGGCCACCTTTACACTGGTCACCTACGAAACGGTATTCAACCGCTATTAAGTAATGTGAGTATGGTTTCTTATAGAATAAATGACCATAGGTCTCATTAAATTTATCATACTGATCATACCTTACTTCAAGCAGGCCATTCTCAACCCTAAAGGTGTTGTTGAAGTTATCATCCAGATCATGATAACGGATTTTAGGGTGCCAGCCCGTAAGGTCTTTGCCGTTAAAAAGTTGCTCCCATTTTGGGCCGGCTGCGGTAGTGTTTTTAACGGTGTTGCTGCTAAAAACTAAAACTATCAGTCCCCAAAAAAGGAGGTTCCTTAGCGTAGTGAATTTAAACATCGGATTAATGTTAGTTGTTGTTATGTGAGCTTAATTGGTAAGGGTAAACTTACAATTATTTTATATTTATTTAACAGGACACAGGTATTAATTGCAACCGTATCAAGCTATTTACAGAGTTTTATTGTGCAAACGTTTGCAGGCGATCAAAATGCCTGGCTTTATTATTACATTAGTAAAGCCGGGCGCCATACCCGCGCCAGATCGGCAGTATCAACGTAGGATTTGTAATTCGAGTGTATAAACTTGCTCATCCAACCGTCACGAATAGTAACAGTATAACATACCATTATATTTTTAATAAATTTGCAGATTATCGCAAGTAGTTATGTTTTCGCAGTTTACAGATAAACCCTTCAGGTTACAGCTTTCATTCCACAAAATAATTGAGGAGTTGGAAGAGACTGCCAAAACCGAAACAGGCGAAAAATGTCAAGCCGCCAAAGCATTGCTGGCGCGTGTTAATGAGCATCCCGAATTATGCAAAGGAATTACGTCTGAAGATGAAATTATTGAAAACATCGATCTGATCGCTGATCTGTTGGCTGACCTGTTCCCCAAAACTTTAACGTTAAATGAGATAAAAGCGGTAAGTATACCCTACCGGGATTGATCTTTAATCATTCGCAACGTTTTAAAAATATCCTAAAAGATGCAGGGCCTGAGTTTGAAATAAACATCCGCGATTTTGATGATAAGCAGCTTTATATAATGAGCTGCTGCATGATATTGGCCCGGCTATATGGCACCATGCTTGATTTTAGTAGGCCCTTGTTTTATGATATCCCAACAAAAAATGGCGTTATAAAACATTACCGGATACTATACAACGCAGACTTTATAGAAGTATTTGCTACCGATGAAGCCCCTAAGTTAACCCAGGACGACATTGACGAGCTGATGGATAACTATAATGATATTGAGCTATGGAAGGAAAAATTCCCAATAGGCAGTTATGTAATTAAAGGCTTTGGTTTGATGACATTGATAGATGTTACTGTTGAAAATGCGCTTTCAAATTTAAAGAGTAATTTATTAAGCGATTACACGTCGCCCGAGGTTAAGAAGAGCCTGGAAACAATTTTCCGGTCGATGTACGCTATACCCGATTTGCGCATGGGATTTACTTTGTTTAACCAGAACGAAGATAAATTTATAAGCACGAAGTTTGGGCCGGATATGCAGAGTTTTTACTACCCAGTCATGAAGCTTGCGATACTACCCAGTTACTTTGCGGAGAATCCTACCAAAACATTGTAAAAAAGCACACCTATTTTGCGGTTTCAAATGTAGATACTTACATCAGGCAAAACCAGGGGAATAGTTTAGGAGCGCATTTTAAACAACAAGAGATCCAAAGCTTTATACTGGCCCCTGTTATTAAAAATGATGTTTTATTGGGGATACTGGAACTGGTGTCGCCGCGACCGCGCGAGTTAAACAGTGTTACGGCTAATAAGCTTGAGATTGTTATGCCGTTTTTAGTTGATGCCGTTGACCGCAAAGTGCACGAACTGGAAGACAGGGTGCGGTCTGTTATTCAAAGTTACTATACTACCTTACACCCAAGTGTATACTGGAAATTTAAGCGCGAGGCGCAGAACTATATTCAAAGCACCAATGCCGGATTGACCTATGCTTTAAAAGAAATAAAATTTAAAGAAGTGTACCCGCTATACGGACAGGTTGACATCAGCGAATCATCAGTTACCCGCAATCTGAGTGTAAGTAATGATCTGCGCAATCAACTTAAACACCTTATCAATATTTTAAATGAGCTAAGTAAAACCGACGGCCAATTACCTGCTAAAGAATTATTATTTGATTTGAAAGCTTTTGCGAGAGATCTTGCAACTAATTTCAGGGCAGATACAGAGCAGTTTATAAAGCATTACGTTGAAGATAATGTACACCCGATATTATTAGCCGCTGTAAATACCGGCAAATCGCTCAAGGCAAAAATTGACGATTATTTTAAACAGATTGATGAGTTAACCGGCGAGTTTCATATCAACCGGCGCAATTACGATAAAACCTTGTCGCTTATCAACCAAAAACTGGCCAGTATATTAGATCGCCGGCAAGCCGAGATCCGTGAATTTTTGCCGCATTATTATGAGCGGTTTAAAACCGATGGTGTAGAACATAATATGTACATAGGCGCCACTATTGCGCCCAATAAGGAGTTCTCTATCCGAGATTTGCACCGCCTGCGCTTATGGCAGCTACGTGTTATAGCCGAAATGGAAGTGGAGCAATATGATCTGAAAAATGTGCTGCCATATCAATTAGGTGTTACTTCGTTGATATTGGTTTTTGGTGCGCCTATCGCTATCCGGTTCAGGATGGATGAGAAGCACTTTGACGTGGATGGCGCTTACAATATCAGGTATGAGGTTATTAAAAAACGCATAGACAAGGCCCGTATAAACGGCAGCAATGAACGCATTACCGTGCAAGGTAAAATAACCATAATTTATGCTAAAGCAGAAGAAGAGCAAGAATACCGGGTTATATAAGCATATTACAAAAAGCCGGAATATTGGCCGATGATGTGGAACACTTTGAGGTTGAAGAGCTGCAAGGTGTTGCAGGACTAAAAGCGCTAAGAGTTGGCTTGATACATAGCCCTGAACTATTGGCGCAACGCGGGAGGTCTTACGATTACCTTTATAAACAGCTCAATTAAAACCTAAAGCCAGCCGACACATACGGGTAAGCGCCTTCCTTCGAAAAACCAACTACCCCTGTACCAATAACAGCTCGCCCGGCTCAAAATAAAAGCCGCCGCCAAAACCATTATGCCGGTACTTGATACTTCACCCGGTGTCCATACACGACCAACATCATGAAAACCTATCGCTCCTAAAGTTCCCGGTAACAGGTAAGATGCAAAATCACTTATTTTCATCCTCACTTCAAAATTGTTGTAAGCCATGCTTTTACCGGTAAAGCGCCGGTATAAAAGCCCCGTAAGTTAGCATTGCCACCCAATTTTAGTTGCTGGTAATAGGCGGCATTACCTATGGTGGTACCCGCTCCTATTCTATCGGCAAATACCAATTTTGATTCATTATCGGGGTTTAACAGGAAACTAAACTCTGATACCACCTGCCCATATGAATGTGCGTTACGGTTTAGTTCCTTCATTCCCGTCAAGCTGGTTTTCCAAAGGATACCGCTACGTGGAACAAGGCCCTTGTCTCGAGTATCCGGGGTTATCTCTGATACCAAACCAGCCAACGCCTGCTGTCCAAACACATTTTGTTCGGGATGGGCGGCGTCATAATCATTAAGCAGTCGGCCATTGTTGCTGTCTCCATCACCATTATAATACTGAGCCGCAATGCCGGCGTTAACTGTCCAGTTTTCATAAGTGTGTCTTAAGCGGATATCGGCATTCATGTAATTATAAACGTTGCGATAATAATGGATCTTCTTATAACCTGAATTAATAAATTCGGTGTTGTTACCTACCCCAAAGAAGTTGCTGGTATAATTTGGCCCCTTGTTTAATATATTTATCAGCAAATCATTTTTACCTATAGCATCCTTAAACTCACCGTTGTAATTAATCATCAATGAACTTACACCAAGCCCATAGTTAATAGTCATGCTTTGCCTAAAAGCATACGGTTCTTTCCTGAAACCTTGTTTCTGATAAACAAATTTGCCTATAAGTTGTACCCCATAGTCCTTATTATAACTTATCAAAAACAATGGCTGTAAAAAATCATAAGCGAAATTTTTCTTTTTGTATTGATTAACCGTAGTATCGGCCGAGGTTAATAAATGTACCTGATTTTTGCCGGCAGCTTATTTTTCTCATCCGATCGATCATAAACGTACCGATTACCTTTACCGGTTATGTTGCTATCTATCGCAAAAGTATCATTATCGTCACCGCCTATCATCCGCACTGTTATGGGCGAATGATTGTTACCGTGTACCGCAAAAACATCCTTATCGGCAAAGCCGTACAGTCTAATTTCATCCGTTACCTTAGGGTCGAAAGTTCGGGTATAAATAACCTGCTCTTTTTCGCCCTCTTTATTTACCTTGTTTACAATTAGCTTAACCTTGCCATCCGGCTCATTGGTGATATCAAAATATTCGTGCTTGTCTGTACCCAATACCTCTACCTTGCTTGATAAAAAGCGGTAGTAATTCATGGCCTGTTCTTTCAGGATATTTTTTCGGTGTATTAGTTTATTAACTATTTCCGGGCCGCACAATTTATAAATCGTATCGGGCATGCGCTTAACCGCATTGGTTAATAGTTCATCAGTAAGCTTGCTTTTTACAAAGGCAATTTGCTCTTCCCAATCTTTTTGGTTTAACTGGTTTAAAAAGTAGCGGTCAAAATTACGGGCATTTAAATTCCAGCGGGTAATAGATCTGATATGATCCTCATAACTCTGGAACTTGGCCATTAACAAATAGCGCGATACCAGCCAAGGGAAAACGCCGCCGGTGCTGTAAAATACCCGGTCGCGGTCGCGGGGTACTGGTTCATAAATACTTCCTTTATCCGTTTTTTTCTTTTCCCAACGCCATTGGTCCTCGTGCCGGTCCCAATCGCCTAACAACATATCCAGTAAGCGGGCTCTTAGTACGGTCCTCTGATTAACGGTGTTATCATTATCTTCTCTTAGTTTTTGGGCAGTTTTTTCTGAATTGTCTGTTTTCTTTGCATCAAGGGGCTCGCGCTCTTCAAACAAAAAAACCTGGTTGATAAAATCTTTGCGGTATTCGCCAAAGCCCGGATCATCAGCAACGTATACAATTTCAGGATTGGCGTGCGGTACACCTAAAGCTTCAGCCAAAGGCGGCACTGCCAATGCCGAAAACGGGTGCTCGTCTGCTATCTGGTCTTTTATGATAGATTCGGCTATTGTCTTTCTAAGGGTAGGGGGCAATACTCTTTCGGGATATTTCTGGATGGTACGTATTACCCATTCCCGGCCGGTTGGGTCCTCTAATCGCAACGACTTGGTTTGCATGCCCCCACCTTTCTCAGTAACTTTTAACCCGCCCTTTTCTTTCGACAGATGAAATACACGCATCTTAACTGGCGCCGACCAAAGTTTACGATAACTTTCGCCGAAGAAAAACCGGTGCACTTGGTTCACCCGGTCATACTCAGGGCCGACGGCAATGGTGATACTATCCTGTTTTGTTTGCGCAAACCCTTTGATCGCAATAATGCTTATAAAAAAAATCAGCAGGTATCTGTATAAAGCCATAAGCTATTTTTTATAAATAAATTTATATACCGTACCCGGTGTTACCGTATCGCCCTCGTTACTAATATATAAGTTATTTTGGTTATCAAACGCTATCCCTTCCGGCTGTAAAAAAATCGAAGCCTTAATAGGATAAACGCCTTTGACTTTAAACGCAGCGTCGGTAACAATAATCAATTTGTTTACTGATGACAGGATATACCACTCGTTGGTGCGTTGATTTTTTGCTAACGCCGAGGGACGGAAGGCCCCCTTTTTCTTCCCTGTTTGTGCATCAATACCTTTTACATCTATAATAAATTGACCGCTTTGTGTTATAACACCGTTTGCGGCCATTTTAAAAATATAGCCCGTGCTGGTTTTTTTATCATCGTCGCTACAGTTCTTGCAGAGTACATATAGTTGATTTGTTTTTCATCAGCATACAATCCCTCGTACTCTCCCTCCGGCAACAGCCCCTCTTGCTTTTGCACATTGGCTATCTCGCCGCTGCGTACCGGCTAAATGGGAAGGTAAACAAAACGCCATCGCTTTTAAGCATTATCACCATGTCGTTTAAAATGGCTATATCCTCATAGTCTCCACTTTTTGCGAATTTTGAATAGCCGGGTGTTTTTTTATCTCCTAATTTCAGATAGTAAACCCTT
This sequence comes from Mucilaginibacter humi, assembly GCF_013087555.1. Lineage (NCBI taxonomy): Bacteria > Pseudomonadati > Bacteroidota > Sphingobacteriia > Sphingobacteriales > Sphingobacteriaceae > Mucilaginibacter > Mucilaginibacter humi. The sequence goes on along the minus strand of NZ_JABFCR010000047.1, from coordinate 4,833 downwards.
CCATCCTCGTCCTGTTCGGCATATAAGGAGTCGGGCTTACCATGATGAAACGCTATACCCGAGATCTCTAATAAACCCTCGGACATGTTATATTTAATACCATTGTTAAGATCATATCCCGGCGGACTGGTGTAGCTTTTCTGGCCGGTGCATGACAGCTCAGCCAACACTGCTATCAGTGAAAGAACAATTAACTTACTACCTTTTAACGTTTTCATGCTTTCTTACTTAAATATTGATATACTTCGTATTGCGAACGTATAGTGGGCTTAGTTGTTTTTACCGGCACATTCTCAATATGGTTATTAAGCATAACCGCTTGTACGTTATCGGCTAATTGCAGGTTGATTATATCGGTTATTTCGGCTTTTATCTGCTCATCATAAACAGGGAAACAAACCTCAATGCGGTGGTAAACATTACGGTTCATCCAATCTGCCGACCCCATGTAAACCTCGGGCTTACCATTGTTATCAAATATAAAAACGCGGCCATGCTCCAGATATCGGTCAACAATACGCTTAATGGTGATATTCTCGCTCATGCCTTTTACACCCGGAATAAGCCGACAAATGCTGCGTACAATTAGTTGCACTTTCACCCCTGCCTGCGACGCGTCGTACAGTTTAGCTATCAGCTTACTTTCTTCTAAATTATTTAGTTTGATAATGATGGATGCAGGGTAGCTGTTCTGTGCATGGGTTATTTCCCTATCAATCATTTCAAAAACCTATCCTGTAAATTAAATTGCGCAACAAGCAGATGGTTAAACTTTATCAGGTTGGGTGATTTTGGCTTTTCGCGTCTGGCCAGAAAATAAACAACAATTCAATTTCACGCAGTAATTCTTTATTTGCCGTCATTAAAATATGATCGGTATAAAAGGAGGCGGTGTTTTCGTTAAAGTTACCGGTAGCCAACAGTCCGTAATATTTTGCCCGGTTGTTTACCATGCGTTTTACTAAAGCAATTTTGGCATGTACTTTTAAAGCTGTTACGCTATAAATAATATCAGCCCCGGCGGCTTTTAGGCGGTTGGCCCATTTAATGTTATTGGCTTCATCAAACCGGGCTTTTAACTCTACTAATACAGTTACTTTTTTCCTGCTGACACCGCATTTATCAAGGCGTTAACAATGCGCGAATCGCGGGCCACCCGGTAAAGGGTGATATAGATTTCTTCAACCGTTTCATCCAGTGCTGCGGCATTAAAGAAACGCAGGATAGTATCGTATGATTGATAAGGGGTATTTATCAGCAAATCCTTCCGCTCTATTTGATCAAAAATAGATTCGTCGGCGCTGAGCCTGTTATATATCGTAGGCCATTCTTCATATCTTAAAACCGGCGAGCTAACAGGGAAACTGAACAAGTCTTTCAGGTTATGATAATTACCACCCTCTACCAGGCTTGATGATTCAATATTCCAGTTATCACTAACCATTTGTAAAATGCGTAACGGGATACCCGGCTGGTGCAAAAAGCGGGTTGCTATGCCTAAGTCGCGTTTTTGCAATTGCTTTTCAATTTGTTCAGATAGGTCACCGGAGTACTCATCTTTCAAATCCAGTTCCGCATCGCGGGTAATTTTGAATGAGTAACAATCTTTTACCGTTTCGCCTCTGAATAGTTTATTAAGGTTATATCTTATAATGTCGTCAAGAAATAGAATAAAGGTTTCTCCACTGTCTTCAACCTTATAAAATCTTGGCAAATCATCCGAAGGGATATTTAAAACAACTAATTTTTCTTCGCTTTTATCATTAGTGATAACTACTAAGAAATACAACTCATTATTTTTTGGAAAGAACTTCTTTTTACCCGATAATTTAAATGGCTCAAAAAAGCCATTACCTGGCTAAAGAAATAGTCGTTGGTTTTGTCAATTAATGCAGCGGGTATAGGCTGATTGATTAATAAGCGAATGTTACTTTCTTTAAGTGCGGGTATAATTTTGCTATTGAATACTTTACCAAACTCCTGCTGCTGATGATTTATAAGTTGCTGAGCAATTAACAAAGGATCAGTTACCGCACTGGTGGACGAAGTGAGCTCGCCCAACTTATCCATTGCCTGTAAGACCGGCATGCGCACCCTATAAAACTCATCAAGATTTGAGGAAAAGATAGCCATGAAATTTACCCTCTCCATCAGCGGCACATCATCATGGCCGGCCAGTTCCAGTATCCGTCCGTTAAAAGTAAGCCAGCTCAGGTCCCTGTCAAAAAAGTATAATCAGCCATGTTATTATGCTACCGTGCCGGTATTTCGTAAAATGGAGGCTATAATGTAAGCTAATACAGCTACAATAAGCCCGAACATAAAAATATTATAAGCCACCCTTAATAACCTGTATTTGCGCCCTAACACTACCCCTTGCGAATAAACATCTTTTATTAGCGTACCATATAAAAAGCCTTGTCGTCCATAACTTTTAGCATACCATCGGTATACTCTTGCAGACCCATTTTATAAAAGTTACCAAAGAATAACAAGTTGACCTTTTTATCGTCGATGTCTTTAGTTGTAAAAGTGCCCTCGGGTATTGATGGGCGGGTAGCCGGGATAGAAAAAATCATGGATAGCAGGCTCACCGTTAACAATATAAAACTTGGTATAGCCAAAAAGCTATTCTCTTCAAGCTTCCGCAAAACTAAACTGATAATTGCCGACAGGATAATAGAGTTAACGGTGATGAGGATATGGGCCTTATTATCAGCCATATCACTTAACCGTTGATTATTTCCCGATGTTATACGGAACATAGTTTCAATGCCTTTCTCGGGCTTTTCTTTCTTTTTCTTTTTTTTTTCTTGCTTCTCTTCCTTTATTTCTTCTTTTATCTCTTCCTTTATTTTTTCTTTTTTTTCAGGTTCTACCATACCATTTTGCTTATTTTCATCTGACCCGTCTTTATCTGCTTCGGCTTGCTTTTCTTTTAATTTACGCAGATTTTTTTCTTGCTTATCATGTAGTAGCAACTGCGCATAATCTGTAAAGTAATTGTGTGCTTCCAGAAATTCTATGTTTTTTTACGCCAATGTTGTTTATCAATATCAATATGTTTGGCAGCAGCTATCTCTTTACGTAACTGTTTATTTTTATCAGCAAAGTCATCCGTCCCTAAATGGAAGAGATCTGCATCGCACATAATTTGCTGCAATAAGCCTGTTGGTGTTTGCGGCATTTTAGTAGCCATAATACAGCCGTTAATTTTTTCTATCACCCCGGCACTAACTTTTAACGGCTTTAAAAAATCGGCCGCTAATTTTGAGCCTGCAGCTTCGTGGTGGTCCCCATCTGTAAAATACCCTATATCATGAAACCAGGCCGCTGTGATCACTACAAAGAAATCCTCGTCGCTTAGCTGATAATGATTAGCAATGCGGGTGGCTGCAGCAACAACCCCTTTGGTATGATCAAGATTATGGTACAGCAAATCAGGGTTATGATGCGCATGGAAATAATCCAGTACATATTGCTTTACATCTTCTAATAATTGCTGAAATTTCATTTAACTGCTTTAAAGTATAGTGTTATCCAAATTTACTGTTAAATCTATATGTTTTTATGACTACGGCGTTTTTCGCAGTACAACAGCACCGTCAAACACAGCTAATAACCCAAAAAGCCAGAAATAGTTTAGTGCAACTGGATGCGCGTAGAATCCGTTGATGATAATATCTATTGCTACCAAAAGAGCCCGGCAGCTATATTGCGAGTAATATTATTATGTGGCTGTTAAGTTAGCCCGAAAACTATAATTATTTAAACAGTTCGGTCATTACTTTGCCTTTACTGCTTTCCATTTTAAAATTTAACAATTTGGCAACTGTTGCACTAATATCTATTTGCTCATAAGGAGTTTGGAAACCTACGCCTTCTTTAAAATCAGGGCCTAAGGCTAAAAACTGAATATGCCTGCATCCTTCGCAACCATCGCCATGGCTAGTAAAGCCATCTGCAACGTTTGGCAAATGCCTTCCATGGTCGTTAGTAATAATAATGGTTGTTTTACCTCTGTAGTTATCATCACCCTGAATAAAGTCGTATAGATCTCCTATATTTTCATCTGTTGATTTGATACCTTTAATATAGTTGGTCCATGAACTGCTGTGTCCAAAATAATCAGGGTCTTTTAAATTTATCAGCACTAAATTAGGCCGATACCGAGCAAGCACATTCTTAGCATGCGCAACTGTAGTATCATCAGATCGATAACCAGAAAATAAACCATTATTACCACAATCCGTACGAGGCATATATTTACCTTTCCACTCTTCCTGTACGCAATTGCCTAATATTTGTAGTTTATCTTTAGATGCTACTACCCGGCTTTCTCGGCAGGTTTACCACTGCTTTTAAGAAAGTTTTGAAATATAGACGGGTACTGAGGTAGCACATGTCCATTGTTCTCCAAATCCTCATAATTACCTGTACTTATAGCGTCGTGGCCAGAATCAGTATTAGTAGTTCCCATGTTATGGAAATTATTAAGCATTACACCCTTAAAGTATAAACTAAATTGGTTGGGGATGTTTTGACGGGTATAATCGCCCCAGGTTTCGCTATAGCGGGCACCGTCTATAACTACAATTATTACATTTTCTGTTTTACAACAGATGGCTGCAGATGTATTAATACGAGCAGATTCTGTGCTGGCAATTGTTGTTACAGTATTGGTTACTTGCTGATCAGTAGTGTTTGCTACTACTTGGGTGGTATTACCTGTTCAGATGAGCCGCTAACAGCGGGGATTGATGTGTCCTTTTGGCAAGCTGCAATAAGGCATATTGCTGCAAAAACAATCACGGTTAATGAAATGCGAGGGGT
>NZ_JABFCR010000045.1:0-26901 GCF_013087555.1 Mucilaginibacter humi | reverse complement strand
TACGCCGGATAGCGCAGGAGACAGCACCACTATATGGAATTAGGGAACACGATCGCCACCATCAGCGGATCGAGCTGTGCTTGGTCGCGAGAAACGCGCCTGGGACTCTCTGCAGACATTTCAACCCCGCGGGCCAAATGGCTGGTCCTGCCTGAACAAAGTCCAGGCGTTTATATTCACTGACCAAAGCAGCCTGTTTAAGCGTGATCTCTTTGATCCGCTGATAATTGGCGATGATCGATTTGATCTTCCCTAATTCCATATAGTAGTTGCTGTACAAAGTCCTTTGCTGTGCTGTCCAGCCGGATATCTCCGTCAGCCGGGTCTTTGACATCTCGTTTTCGATCACTTTTGAGCGTTTTGCAACCAGATCGTTTTGTTCTGCATCCGCTGCACTTTCAGATCAATAGCTTTGATCACCTTGGTGACGGTAAGCTTGATGACCTCGCCAATCACGAACTGCGCCCTAACCTGTTTTACCGGAGCGGCGATGATGACGAAGCTGATCAGCAATACCCAATAGATCCTGTAATTTTTCATAAAATCCCCTTTCCTTCAAAGCGAACATTCCGCCTCTAAATTCCCTACTTAATCTTCCTGTACTTTGAGCCGAATTGTAAGGCCGACTCTTCCGGTAGCCAGTATATTTGCCGTCCGAATGCTGTTTCCTGTAAAACCATTTTTTTAGCGTCATAGGAAGCTATCCATTCCTCCTGTTTGTATTCTCTCGGCAGTAATTTGCCGTCCCTAAGCCGGTTGAAACCGAAGTTCTTTTTTATTTGGTACATGCCTTCACCCGACCCGAAAACAGAAATGATCAGGGTATCGTCGGAAGTACCATATTCATCTTTAAGACTGGTGACATAAGTGCCTGTGAACCGTTGTTCATTTTGTCTGCCACATCCGCTGATCACGACCAACGCTATGGGTATGATCTAAATAATCTTGAAATTTTCATGATATTGAGTTTATGTTAAGCTGCTTTTTCTAATTCTTCCCTGACAATAGCCGCGATGGCCAGCCGGACACTGCCGAGTTTTTTGGTATAGGCCTGAACTTTCGCTTTTTCAGCTGACTCCGTGGTGTAGGTCCAGTATTCTTCCCGGCTCACTTCGGTACGGTAAACTTTGGAGAGCTGCCTGTTCAGGCTGATGAAAACTTCCTTGTATTTCAGGTTTTCATCGTTGTTGCGGTTCATGCTCATGATCAATGCCGTTTCCTTGTCGGTGATCCCCAACAGCTGCTGTATTTTTGGAAAATCGTTCTGGTACTTCCGCTGGTCCAGCAGGATCTTGCAGTCGCTGTTATTGATGATCGCCTGCTTGACCACCGGTGAACTGATGATGTCTTCGATGTCCTGGGTGACTACCAGCGCCTCACCGAAATATTTGCGGACCGTTTTGAAGAGGTACTTGATATATTCGGCCATGCCTTCCCCGGCAATCGCTTTCCAGGCTTCCTCGATCAGGATCATTTTACGGGTGTCTTTACTGAGCTTGCGCATTTTGGAAACGAAGGTCTCCATGATGATCAGCGTAACGACGGGGAATAAAATCGGGTGATCCTTGATATTGTCCAGTTCGAAGACGATAAAGCGCCTTTGCAACAAGTCGAGATTTTCCCCGGCATTCAGCAGGTAGGCATATTCACCACCCTTATAATAGGGCTTCAGTACAAACAGCATATTATCAATATCAAAACGGATATCTTTTACCTTCGACTGTTTCATCGTTTCATAAAAGTCACCGTTCAAAAATTCATAGAAGCTGTCGAAGCAGGGAAATATTCCCGGTTCTTTTTCAGTTTCTCATAGTAATGATATAAAGCATCGGATATCGCTACGTATTCCGACCGCTGTACGCCTTCGTCTTCTTTTTCCAAAGTGCGAGGATCATGGCTTTGATGCTTTCCTTTTTCTCCGTATCCAGATAATCTCCGTCCGGGATATAGAACGGATTGAAACTGATCGGCTCGTCTTCGGTATAAGTAAAATAATAGCCGCCGACAAATTCGCATAAGCCCCGGTAACTATGGCCGACATCAACAATAACCACGTGAGCGCCCTGTTCAAAATAACTGCGCAGCATGTGATTGGTAAAAAAGATTTGCCGCTGCCGGAAGGACCTAAAATAAACTTATTGCGGTTTGTCGTAATCCCCCGTCATCGGGTCATCGCTGATATCGACGTGTACCGGTTTCCCGGATAAGCGGTCACCCAAGCGGATTCCACAAGGGCTGATACTGGATTGGTAATTTGTTTCCGTGTTCAGGAAACAGGTCGCCTGCTCGACAAACGTATCAAACGTATCATTCATCGGAAAGGCCGCTTCATTGCCCGGCAGACCTGCCCACCAGATCTGCGCCGCCCCATCTGTTTCCTGTTTAGGCTGCGCATCCAGTTGTGCCAGTGCCGAACTCACCCTGTTTTTCAGGTTCTTTAAATCCGCCGGATCATCCGTCCGTGCCAGTATATTAAAATGGGCCTTAACCGGCAGGCGTTGCTGGCTGATGGCTTCATTCAGGAAGTCCTGGTGGCATCCCGGCCGATGGCATTTTCCCGCGAATAGGCCGACAGCGATTGTAAGCGGAGCTTCTTTGCTTCCAGTTTCTTGATGGTTTGCTGACTGTCACCTATGAAAATATACTGATTGTAGATATGATTACATTTCAACAACGTACCAATGGGTGTTGCAAACCCGGTACTGAATTTTGTTTTATCTGTACTGTATTTGTCGTAAGTGATCCGTGGCCCGCAAAGCGGCGGCAGGTCTTCGGCATCGCTTAGGGTATACAACTGGCAATGACTGTCGCCGATCCTGATCTCGTCATGAATGTGGATGTCTTTCAGCACCGGGGCTTCTGCTTGATTCAGCAGGAAGCAATACTGTTCCAACACCCCCGCCGCTGTAAAGTCCCGGCAAGTTCATCATCATTCAGCCTCGAAAGAGTAATCAATCCGCTATCCTCCAATACCCTTACAAACTGGCCCGCGCTATCCATAAAATCCCGGAAGAGCTCATCGCAGGTTGTTTGCGCCGGCACGATACGTTTACGCATCAGTGAGCTTACCGCGCTGGAATACTGTTTAAACTTAGCCGGTTTCTTGGTTAAATAAATGTGGCAATGATGATGCAGAAATGCGCGCTCATGAAAATAGCGTTCACTGGCATGGGCTAAAAATGTTTTAACCTGCTGGTGGCCGTCTTTAGCGAATACCGCTTCATACTGATCATTGACAAACCAATCCTGTTTATGAAAGACTGTGTTTTTGGGCAGCAGTTTCAATGCCTTGACGAGCACTTCATGAAAGGCAAGGTACTCGTCATTGGACAGCGTAAAAACTTCAGGCAGGATCACTTTGTAACCAATAGTCAGATCCCCCTGCGCCGAAACCATGGCGTCATGCTCAACCTTGTATACGGGGAACACTTGTTCTGCTTTGCTATAGGATGCCATATTTAATGTTTTAATCGTAAGAATAATTTGCGTGTGCTGAATTTCAAATGATTCGGCAGGTAACCCTTGGCCGCCTTTTTTCATCAGTCCGTGTTCACCGTATTTGTGGTTGAGGCGAAATACCTGATAGAATAATCCGCTACCCGTGCTGATAATGATCAGGATGCAGGCCATGACCGGTACCCCAAGAATATACATGACGGCGAAGCTGATGAGCAGTAATACCGTGCCGGCCGCGAGGTAGCCGATATACTGTGCTTTTAACCCTTTAAATTCTATGGGTTTATTGATGCCTTTGTTGATCTGGTACAGTGCCATGGTCAAAACTTGTTAAACTCCGAAAAATGATTTCAAGACTGTTGCTACTACGACCAGAAAAATGCAGCTGCCAAACCAACTTGAAGCAATTTTACCGGTATCGTGTTCACCGTCATTCCATTTCTTAAATACCTTGATTGCGCCGACAAGTCCCATGATGGCACCTATCGCGTACATCAGGCTGGTGCCGGTAGAGAAATAGCTTTTCACCCGGGTGGTAGCGGAAGTAATACCGGAATTGCCATCCTGGGCATAAAGCGTCAAACTGAACAACACCATGATCAGGGTGGTCACTAATTGTCTGAATAAGTTTCCTGTCCGTAGCAGGAAGTTTGATCTTTGAGCTTTCATAATGATTGAAATTTTATGGTTAATGAATATTTAGTTATGCGCGATTACTTTGCAAGTCAGCCAGCGTAACCGGAAATACTAACTTTTCTTTCGAGAGCGCGACTACGCGGTCAAAGACTGGGGCCAGATCTAAATCCGTATTAAACCGCTGGTAAGAACCGATCAGGATATGCAGCAGCGTCAAAAACTCCTGCTTATTGTCGATGTCTTTAAATGCTTCTACCAGCTCAGCCGTTTCCCGGATCAGGTCAACGGACGATCCATCAGCTGGCGGTGCCTGAGTTAAATCAGAGGACATAAATTCAGGATCATCGGGCACCGTTTCTGAAAACATAAGGTTCTGCGTATCGCTCACACTCACGCCGTTATCCGGCCTGGCTTCACCCATCACGCTGAACGTAGAGGAGCTGATTCCTGAAACAAGTTCAGGCGCAGCCTGTTTACCTTTAAAAAAGCAGCGATTTCGGTCTGATAATAGCGAAGGACTACATACAGGTAGTAAGTGACGGTGAGTATAACAACGGCAGCAAGGTAGTGCTGCCAGAAAATTGAAGACAACATAAGCTTTAATTTAAAAACCACCGCACCATGCGGTAATTCTGAAAGCAAAGGTTGGGGTACTTAAAATAAGTTTTTCATACCTATCACAGGAGGTAGGTGTTTTTTTTTTCTATTATTTGAATTCCATGCGCTGCTGTACCGAATTCCTTTTCAAAACCCTCCTCAATTTTTCGCAGCAAGGCCATTTTAAGTTTATCCAAAAAACGGTCTTATCCTTTTTCGGTTGGTTATGTCGGTATATTTATGGTAATAAGAACCCAGATCAATCTGAAAAGATCGCTGAAAAAATCGATCACCGGCCTTAGCGCGACCTGACCGTTATTAAATACCCCGAGCGCTACCAGCGCGTAGATAAGTTCGACCAGTCCGTTTTGTTATACGTCCAGAGCAGTTCCGGGTCAATTTCGTTTTCTGTCCCAAGCGGTTGTTCGGTATCCAATCTCAGCAGTTCCATGTTGAGGTAATCCTCGAATTTCTCATTGGCCATAAGCTTGGATAATTTATAATCATGCGTAGTAGAATACATTTCGTCCTCTTCAAAGTCTTCCAATTCGATATGCACGTCAAAATCGCCGCGCGTAAAATATTTCTGGTCCATATCCGATGTTCCCGCCCGGTAATATTGGTAAAATGATTGGTTGTGGTCAAAAAAGCGTTTCAGGTCTGCCAGTTCGTAGCTGATATATTCCCTGACCACGGCTTCGCCGCCAAGGGGCTTGTGCATCAGGTAATTATAGACATTGATGAAATAAATGTACTTGCTGTAAAATAGAGGCTTGATCTCTTTAAAAAGGTGATCTCTTCTTCGGTATTCTCGAAGGCGTAACTGGCGATGTAGTTCTTTAATTTCGCCATCGCTTTTTTACACACTTTAATCGATTCTTTCAACTGATCCGTCTGCGAGCCGCCGTTCAGCGTGATTTCATTCAACTGATTCTCCATAGCAGCAGCAATCCGGTCGGCGAAATTTTTCATAGCGGATAGGTTTAGGCGTTAGTTATCTTAACTTTTTGATCGGCATCCGCGAAGGCATTCAGCACCTTGTCCAAATGCGCGCGGGTATGGGTGGCCATGACATTCATCCTGATCCTGGCATTCTTGCGGGACACCGCCGGATACATGATCGGATTGGTATATACGCCGGCACGCAATAAAAGCTTGCCTGCTTCCAGTGTTTTCGGGATCTCGCCGACTTTTACCGGGATGACCGCTGAAGCTGTCGTGCCTACGTCGAAACCAAGACCGATCAGGCCATTTTTCAGGTAGGTGATATTTTCCCAAAGCCGGTCTTTCCACTGCGGCTCCTCGTCAACCAGTTCAATCGCCCGGATGATCCCGGTGATCGCCGGCGTGGCGGTGGTGGAGAACAGGTGCTGTTTGGATTGATATTTCAGGAAGTTGATGAGTTCCCGCGACCCGATGACATAGCCGCCGATATTGCCCAGCGCTTTACTGAATGTCCCGGTTATGATGTCCACCGGGTCAAAGAGGTCGTACATTTCGATCACGCCCCGGCCGGTATCGCCAACCACGCCGATTCCGTGCGCGTCGTCCACAACAAGGTAGGCCCCATAATGATGAGTGATCTCGGCGATCCGGTCCAGCATGGCGATATCCCCGTCCTGGCTGTAAACGCCATCAACGATAACAAATTTTGTCCGGTAGGCATCTTTCGCCTTGGCCAGATTTGTTCCGTGTGTTCGAGGTTATTGTGCAGGAACTGTTTGGTATTGGTCTTCAGGCAACCTTCATACACGCTGGCGTGTACGGCCATATCAATGATCGCCGTGTCCTGTTCATGCAACAGGCATTGCAGGGTTGCACTATTCGCTGTATAGCCGGTGGTATACAGGATCGCCTCCTCGGCCGCGGTAAAAGCTGCGATCTTCTTTTCCAGCATTTCATGATAGCTAAAATGACCGCCGATTGCCGGTGAAGCGCCTGAACCGGTCCCGAACTGCTCTATACCTTTTATCACCGCGGTTTTGATAGTCGGATGCTGGCTGAAACCGAGATAATCGTTTGACACCGTGCAGACCGACCTGGTCGGGGCCGTGTCGCCGGGGAGCATCAGGTCCATTTCCGGACCGACCGGACTACGGGATTCAATGCGATAGTTCAGGTGCCCGTTACTTTGGAGGAAATCAAGGTAGTACTGGAATTCTCCGGCGGTCTGAAAAGCATCCTGGCCGGGTATATTTTCAAAATCCTTGAAGCTGGCTTTGGTAAGATCAATAAGCATAGGTGATAGATTTAGACTTTAAACCTAACCTATAAAAAATGCAAAAGTGGTGACATGCAAATTATTCTTAACAATTAAGAAATAATTATTTCATCTGCCTGATGTCACCACGACCGGAAATAAAACCACTTTAATTTGCCGAATTCGCTATTGCGGGGATTTAAACCTAATGAGGGAGGTCTGCCAAGCATCCCGCAGTTGTCAATATATTAACTTAAAGTTATGGGCGCTGAATCGCTGATTTCCTATTTATCCACCATGGTCCGGCTTACCGAGAACTACCGGGAGGCCCTGCTGACTTCCGCTAAAAATGAGATCTACCAGCCACATCAGATCATCCATGCGGACGGTCAGCGCGAAAACAGGTTGTGGTTTCTCGAACAGGGGTTTGTCCGCAGCTATTATTTCGATCACACGGGCAGGGAACATACGCTGGCATTTTACGATAACAAAGAACTGGTTTTTTCCTATGAAGGTTTCTGGAATGAACCTTCAGACCGCTACCTCGAAGCGTTACAACCGTCGGTATTAGTTTCCCTGACTTATACGGAACTCCGGGAACACCTGCTGCTATTTAGTGAAGCTGTTGTCCTGAAGAATATTTTTGTGCGGCAATACGAACACCAGGAACGCTTCCGGAAAAGGTTACTGACCTGGAAAGCCGACGAGCGTTACCGGCAAACAAGAAAACTTCAGCCGGAACTGTTCCGGAAAGCCTCTGTGCGGCTGATCGCCAGCTACCTGAATATGACCCGCGAAAACCTCAGCAGGTTGATGGCGAAGAACCTATAGTCTCTTCCAAAAATTGTAAAATTCTTCCCTAAAAGCGGTGATTTAGATCACACCCGTGTCCATGAGCTTCACTATAATTTTATCTCATCATTTACCATTATGAGATATAGCCCAATACTTACTATTGCAGCATCGTTGCTGATCTTTCTGTTCGTTTACGCCGCGCTTAGCAAATTGGCCGATTTTAGTCTTTTCAAGGCAGAACTGGCAAGGCAGGTATTGCCAGTACCAATGAAGGCCATATTGGCCTGGACGCTGCCGGAAGCGGAATTGCTGACCGCCACCGCGCTTTATTTCAGGCCTACCCGTTATTGGGGGTTCTGCCTTGCCTTTATCCTGATGGCGGCTTTTACCATTTATACCGGCCTGGCCGTATTCCATTTTTTCCCACTGGTTCCCTGCTCCTGCGGTGGAGTGGTCCGTAAAATGAGCTGGCGCTTGCATTTGGTGTTCAACGTTTTCTTTTTGCTGTTGAGTAGTTTGGGGATTTACCCGGAGAGAAAGGAGGCAAAGCGGCAATAAGCGATCTACCGTGGCAATCATCGGGGACAAGGCATCCCGGTGAATGCGCAGGAAAGCCGAAACCTGTAAAGTGCAGGCAGTTAAATTGATCATCTTTAAAGTTTTTGGTGCTTTTTGATGTAACAAAGCACTTTTAAAAAATGAAAAAGCTTTTAATTCCTACAGCCGCAATCGTATTAGCAATTGCAGCAAGTGCATTTACCAATACCCATAAATACACTACTTACTTCTATCGTTATACTTCCAGTTCCTCGCCCCGGCTGATATTCAAAATATCAGTAATTACGTTCGCCGGGATCTGACCTGCGGGGATGGCGCCAATGTCTGCGGCGTATATCTCCCAACTGATAAGCCAACCGGTCAACAACCGGTGACCAGCGAATTTAATGCTGAACAATCCGCATTATGGTCTTCGCAGCAAAATGGCAGCCCGAGCGACAACAATATTGACATGAAAGAATAGTCAAATAAGAGCAGCGGTGCCAAAGACGGCACCCGCTGCTTATTTGATCAGGGGTTTTGTATGAGGCCACTGATGTTAACGGCATTCCTGTCCAGCTCAAAAGTATAGCGTAAACCGCCCGGCGGTAAGGTATACCGGGTCCCGGCAATATTACGGTAAAGGGTTTGGGCCGTTGCTGTCTCCTTATTCAGCCGCCGGAGATCCGTCCAGCGCAACGCCCGGTATAAGAGTTCCTTTCGCCTTTCTTGTAAAATCAGCACTAATGGCTGGCCTGTATTAGCGGTTGTAACCGGAACATAGGTTCCTGTTTTATAACGAGTAATCAATAGTGTATTCAGATCATTCAGGGCTGACTGCGCATTGCCGCTCCTCGCTGCTGCTTCCGCCCGGATCAGCAAAACCTCGTCGGTCGCACAGCCGGTGAATAGTGACGCGTTACTTAAACCGGTGTAGTTGCCTTTAAATGCCTTGCTTCCATTGGCATTGGATTTAAAGAAAACAGTTTTTCGCAGGTCATTGGGCGCATAAGACTGGAAGAGCATTGTATCGATGCGGGCCCTCGCTGTGGATAATGCCGCGGGCGGCGATGTCCGGGCGTCATAGATCACTTCATCGTTAAACTGCTTAAAGGGTATGGTTGAACTTGCCGTGACGGTATTATAGTCGATAAGTTTGTGATAGAGTTGCAGACAAGAATCCGCATATAAGCCGGCCTGATCATATTTGCGCATGGAAAGGTATACACGGGCCAGCATCGCATAGGCAGCAGGTTTGGAAGGCCGGTATTTTAACAGCGGGGATGCCGGAAGTAAAGGAACGGCAGCTTTCAGATCCGTGATGATGGCTGTATAGGTCGCTGCAATCGTCGAACGTACCGGAAGGTCAGCAATGTCGGACCTCAATCGCAGCGCGATGCCCAAATCGGTAACCGCTGTCTGCTCATCATAAGGAACGGCAAATAACTGCGCCAGTGCATAATGATAAGACCCTCTCAAAAATAACGCGCTTCCTTTTATTTCATTCATTTTCACCGGGTCGCTGCCGGACAATTTACCGAGGGTTTCCAGCATAATGTTCGCATAGAATATACTGTTGTAAGGGGCGGTGTAATCGCCGCCGATATCGTCGGTTTTCTGCCAGAGATAAAAATTCCGCTGCCGTTCAACCAGGCTGGAATAATCGGCGTCTGCGAGGTAATAGTTATCGGCACTCACCTCGGAGGCCGAGGGGTATTGCGCGTTCAGCACCGAATAATTATCCAGCATGCCTTCCGGGTCATCGATGGTAGAGGGCGTTGTTATTTTCTGGTCCGGTTTGGCGTCCGTGTATTTCTTACAGGCCGGTAAAGCAAGGACCATCAGCAGCAGCCCCAAAGTTAACCGGTAACGGGTGTGCTGGACTTTATATCGCTGAGTTAAGATTTTCATATCAAATAGTTTAATGGTTAAAGGTCAGTTTTCAGGCCAACGGAAAATGTACAAGGGGGCTTAACGGCGTACAGGATATCCGGGTCAATCCCCGATCTGTTCGCTTTCCAGACCAGCAGGTTTAGCTGACTGGCATAGCCATAGAACCGCACAGCCTTAAGACCCATTATGGAATGTTTGGGTATGAGGTCATAGCTTAGATAGACATCGTTCAGTTTGACATTATCCGCCCGTTCGACATTGATAGCCGCATAGTGATAAAAATTATCCCGCAAAGCGTTTGCCGGGTAAACCAGAGACGGTACGTTGGTAAACTTTTCGTCGCCCGGTTTCAGCCAGCGCTGATCATATTCCGAATATCCGGTGCCATAGGTAAATAAGGCGGTATAATTCAGCGTCGGCCGCCGGAAATAATAAGCTAACTTATAGGTGATGTTAACCGCCAAAGAAAAATGGTGCCAGTCAATCGTGTTCCTCAAGGTGCCGAAAAAAGGCGGCAGAGCCGGGCCGCTGACGACCTGTTGTTGTATCGGATTCTTGGCTATGGCCTGGTAATCCTTGCTCGGCTGTCCATTCACGTAGCCCATCGGATCACCAGTCTGCGGATCCAGCCCGGCCCATTGGTAGCTGGCAATTTCGTAGGGATTATAACCGACCACCGGGAAGATATAAGTCCCGTCGCTTACCAGACCATCCGCTGAAGGCGGGTTAAGATTTTTTGAAACTTTATAGGCTACGTAATTGAACAATAGCGTAGTCCGCCATTTGATCCCGCTGTTGACGTTCAGCGTATTCAGTACCACATCTAAGCCTTTTGAATCAATTGCCGCCGAGTTTTGCAGGGCGCCGGTCATCCCGACCGTGGGATCAAGGATCACGTTGTTGATCAGATCGGTGGAATTTTTTTATAAAGATCAATGGACCCTGTTAGCCTGCTATTTACAGTTCCGAAATCAAAGCCGGCGTTCCGTGGTCTTTACCTGTTCCCAGCGCAGGTAGGGATCCGGCGGCGAGAGGATGCCCACCGAAGTCAGATTGATCGGTGAACGTGAAGGATCGTTATACTGGATCTTGGTTAACGCCGAAGCGGTCAGTGACAAGTTGCCGCTTTCGCCATAGGTCAGGCGCAGATTCAGTTGCGGTAACCAATTCACTTTATAGAACGGTTCCCCGGTCGATCCGCCATAAAAATCCGGCTGACCAGAGCGGTACCCATTTCTGATTGGTGTTGACGCCAAAGATATTCGAAGCATCACGCCTGGCACTGCCGGACAGCGTATATCTCCGGTCGTAGGTGTAAGCCGCATTGGCATAGACCGAAACAAAACGGTTCGTCAATTGATCCACACTGTTGCCATAAGGGATATAGCTGTTCCCGTAAATGCCGTCGAAGGTCGGATAAATATTGGTGTAATCGACACCGACGGTCGTAGCCGTATTGGCATCATAGCCGTATAATTTACCCGTAGTGATGTGGCTCTGCGTTTCCCGGACCTCTGCACCGGCAATGGCCGAAAGCTCGTGTTTGTCCCCCCCAGAATTATTGATATCAAGCTGCCCCCTTACAGACTGCGCCTTATTCACCACGTCGCGCGTGTCCAGTATGCCGCCTTTAGGTATCCTATAATTTATCCCGGTAGCAGTCAGTTGGCTGAACCTGTTGATCAGGTCACGGGTATAAAACGCAGCCAGGTTATTGTTTGTCGTCGCGTTGTTCCACGATTGCTGATACTGGTATTTCAGATCAGCGCTGAGCCAGTCAGCAATTTGTAGGCTGTACCGGCATTGAATAAGATGTCATTAGCCGTACTGGTATTGTCATTGTTGGCCAATTCCTGTAAGGGCCGGTATTTCCAGTCGAGCAATTTGCCATGGCCTGCCGTGTCGGTATACTGCCCGCGGTAGAAAACGTCGACCGCAGCCGGTGAGCCATCAGGATTAACCAGCCTGGCATATGGAGAAATATTACCCGTAAAACTATAATTGCCATATCCGCCGGGGCTATTGTCGGTTGAACTATTATGGGCGAGGATGATATCCGTTTGCAGCTGCCACTTTTTGGTCAGGTCGATGCTATTATTGGAGCGTACAGTGATCCGCTGGTTGCCGTTCCCATTCAAATTAGTCAGGTTTTTATCATAGCCTGCCGAAAAGAGGTAACGGCTGTGGTTCCCGGAGCCCGCCAGGTTCAGGGAATATTGCTGCACCGCTGCAGGCCGATATAAGTATTGCCTCATATCGTTACGTACATCCTGCCCGGCAAGCCGGTTAATTTGCCCATCGGCCTGGGCCTGCGTCAAGGTTCCGTCTTTTTGCTGCTGTAAGATTTCCACCACCCCGGAAATTGGCGGGTGCGTCGGATCAGTGAATAAATTAGCATAGTTGCCCTGCGCGAACAGGTATTTTTCCAATCCGATAAAACTCCCGACGGATAACTGGTTCGCCGAAAACAGGTCCGGCTTAGGCGATAAGGTCAGATTAGCATTAACGGAAACCCTGAGCGACTGGCCCGGTTTCGCTTTTTTGGTCGTGATAACAATTACGCCATTACCGGCACGCGCTCCCCAAATTGATGCTGCTGCGGCATCTTTAAGGACAGTTACGTTTTCGATATCATTCGGGTTGATATTGTTGACGTCACCCGCATAGGGAAATTATCCAGTACAATGAGCGGCTGGGCGGCATCGTAATTCAGCGTGCTAAGTCCCCTGATCTGCAATGTGCTTTGATTCGGGTTACGGTTATCAACCAAAAGGCTGCTGGTTAAACCATTCAAACGGCTGAGGATATCCCCGCTGACCCGCTGATTCAAGACCTGGTTATCCAGCTTATAAAAGGAGCCGGTGGCCCTCTCTCTGGGAATATCCTGGTAGCCGGTACTGACCACCACTTCGTTCAGTTCGCTGATCAGCGGTTCCATTTGAATTTGTAGCGGCAGCAGCGTAGCGTAACTGACCGGCATTCGAATGGGCTTATAACCGACACAGGTGATCCGGAGTGTATCAGGCGATTGCCGTAAGGCAAGGCTAAAATAGCCGCTTGTATCCGTGACGGTGGATGTGCGGCCGCCCGAAAATACCGGGGTTACCCCGGAGAGCGGCAGGCCGGTTATGGAACTGACCTTTCCATGAACCAGTTTAACCCGGGCAAAAGTGTGCCGGGGAAACAGGATCAGGGAGATCAATAGTAATGGGTAATATTTAAATTTCATTGGTGATTGTTTAGGGTTAAAAAAATGTTAACGCACTTTATCTGACTTGACAGGAAGATCGACATGGCCGTACCGGACAAGGTGATCCACGTTCGCCCCGGTTACCTCTTTTTTACCGGTAATAGCCACCACCACTCCCTGTTGATTGATCCAGACATAGTGAGGTAAAGCCGTGAACCGGAAGTAACTGCTGCAAGCGGTATCCTGGATGGCCACGGGCAAATTGGGTTTGATACCGATCCTTTTGAATAGCGCTTTGATCTGACCGAGGTCATCACCTGTCTTTTTACAATTGACAAGGAATACCTGCAACCGGCCGTCAAATTGCCTTTGCAGGGAATCCATATGCGGTAACCCGTTAATGCAGTTACTGCACCAGGTCGCCCAGAAGTCAAGCAATATGGCCCTGCCTTTAAAATCAGCCAGTTTAGCCGTGGTAGTCTTGTAATAAAGTAAATTAGTAAGCGTAATATCAGGGACGCGATCACCGATCTTAAGCGGGGCCGCAGCTGTAGGTTGCTGTGCTACTCCCCGAAAATTAAGGCAAAGCGATGCCATTACGATGCAAGTCGTTATTTTTTTCATGAGCATTTAGTTAGTTAAGCGTAAAAAATAAAGGAAGAAACGGCAACCCGAAAAAAACTATTAACTGACACACGGGCTGCCGTCCGGGGGAAATCATTCAGGCGGACAAATGACCAATAGCCAGATACTTGATTTACTTGTCTTCATGATCGGTTTTGATTTGATTTTCAGACAAGGCTTGCAATACCTATGCTTAATGGAACGGCTAATAATTCTATGTATCTCAAAGAGATATTGCAATGACTTTCTTCCTAAAACTGAAAATTGTTTTTAAATTCTAAACAAGTATATAGAAATTCTATCTAAATTCATAAAATTTATTTCATTTATTTAAACAAGTGTACATTAATTCTAAATAAGTGTAACGCATTTAGAAACTAATGACAGACTTAGGATTATTTTTATCAAAACGTTCTGTTAATAAAGCGGAAATTTCAAGAAAAACTGGAATAAGTAAGTCAAGGATAACTCAGTTGTCGAATAATTCAACAACGAAACTTACAGTAGAGGAACTTTACAAAATTGCGCTATCAATAAATATCAACCCGTGTGATTTATTGCAAGACATATGTAAAGATATTACTCTTCCAACCCAATAATCGAACGATATATCAGGTAAGAGTTATTGTTAATTTTTTTGATTTATTGGCTGTTAGATTTCTAAAACACTGTCTCAGTTATAATCTTCAATCTTTAAAAGCCCAGCCTACGATCTCTTCTATGGCCGTCAACATTTCATTTTGACCCTCCTGAGTGCTTATATCCAGATCACAGAACATGCCGCCGTTAAACTGGGTATGTAAAATAGTATAATAGATACCGCCGACGAGTAAAGCTGCAATTGCCCTGAAGTTAACTTTCTTGTCTTTGAAATGAGGGTCTGTCATTTCCAGCATAGCCTGGCCGTTGCTTTCCCGGGCGTTATGTATACTTTTCATTAACGGACTGTTAGCTGAAATTTCCCAAAGGATAAGCCTTTGCATTTCCCGCTCACTTAAGAAATATTTGTATTGATTTTTGAGCACTTCAGTAATCAACCCCTGAAGTGTGGAGGGCGCTTCCGCATCCACCGCTTCCTGAATTTTCTTTGAAAATGTGAGCCAGTAATCATTTTCGACAACATAGGTCTCAATCAGGTGATTGACGTTACCGAAGTAACGGTATATCAGTTTTTGCTCACGCCGGCCTGTTTTGCAATACGGTTTACGCCCAGACCATCGTATCCCTCGCTCTTCAATACTTGTCCAACGGCCTCGACCAATTTACGTTTGGTCAGTTCCTTGTTTTTAATATCGTCAATCATAGCCTTAGTTATATTATACGAATATTAAGAAAATATGTTAACTCATAGTATTGTATTATCTACAATATTTTTAATATCCTGTTTGATCTGCTGGTAGCATTGATAAACTTCCTCCGGATCGACATTCCTGATCGCAGGTATTGGCCGGTAAGATTCTTCTTCGCGTCGCAGGGCATCGTGGTCATTTTGGATGGCGTTATGAAAAGTCTTCAACTCAATCTTATTATCCGGATCATCCGCCACCATACCGACAAATTCACCTGAAGAAAGACCGGAAATTTTGGAGGCGGGTATCGCGTAATCCAATTGCGTTGATTTGCTGACAGAGGTATCCTGGCTATTGATGGAAACACTTTCCTTTTCCTGATTGATCTTGCCAAATCTTTCGGACAACTGTTTGGCAGTGTCGCCGGTAACCTGACCGCAAACGATATTTCCTACAATATTCATGATCACCTCAGCCTGATCACGCCCATAATCCTTTTTCAACTGGCTGTAATCCTGAACCGCCAATGTCACAGCTACTTTATTGCTTCTCGCGGTCGCAATCAGGTTATCAATTCCGTTAAAATAGATCGTGGGAAATTCATCGAAGATCATACTGCATTTCTGCTGGTTCTTGCGGTTCACCAACTTGTTTATCCGGTTGATGTATAGTGAAAGCACAGCGCCATAAACCTGGGATTTTTGCGGGTTGTTAGCCAGGCATACGATCTTCGGTTCTTCGGGATTATTAATGTCAAGGGTGAAATCGTTACCGCTCAGTACATAATATAATTGCGGTGATGATAGACGGGCCAGGCTGATCTTGGCACTGGCTACCTGCCCTTCTAACTGTTCATAAGCTTCATTTTCCCGTGCGGATACAAACGGATTGATCAATACTTCTATTTCAGGTTCCTGTAACAAGACCGTAAAGAGTTCCTTATAATCCAGCTGCGCCAGTTCAATAACATGCGGCAGGGTACAATATCTGCCGCCCTCATACTTCTTCAGAAACCACATGATCGCGGTTACAAAGTTGATCGGCGATTCCACAAAAAAAATCGCCCTGTTTTTTTATCCATTCCCGGTTAAGCCCCAGCATGATGGTCCGGCTTGAATCTATCGCATCGGTAATATCGGTCATGGTGTGTGGTTCGAGGGGATTTGACCGGTGCATGATCTGCTCCGGTTGATCACATACTGCGTTGGCCTGACCTTGTACAAATGACCATATCTTAAGAGCGCATTATAAACTATCTTCGTGAGATCATCGTATTTGAAATCATAGACCAGCATGGTAAAGCACTTTTGAATATGCTGGGTAATGATGTGCCTGATCACAAAGTAAGACTTACCCGAACCGGGGCTACCGCCGATCAAGGTACCCCTGAAGGGATTGATAATATTGATCCAGCTTTTCCGGCTCTTGCCTTTCAGGTTATAGACTGCCGGTAAATTGATGGAGTATTCGTTTTCCAAAAGACGCTCTTCCCGGGGAAAGGATTCATTTTCGCGGTTGAAAATATCCTTCCCTAATGTTAGCTTCAACATCCTGAAAAGCAGGCTTACCCCTGAAAGCAGCAACAGGTAACCGGTGACGGTTACAATAATATATAAGGTAGCTACGGTAAGTGCCGGATAGGCTAAATTCAGGAAATAACCACTTATGAAGTAAAGCAGCAGACCCGTAAGGCAATAGGTTAAAACCGTCCTGCTCCTGATATTTTCATCCTTCTTCCCTCTGCTGCCGACCAGCGACACCCCGAGTAAAATCAGCACCAATATTTTCGCATAAAGCGTTTTTCTAAACACGGTCATCTTTGACAGGGGCAATAACACATGGTCAACAATTGACCTGCTCCAACCGAGCTGCCGGAAGGCCGGATAACAGCTTAAATAAAAATGCACGATCAAAACCCCTATACTTAATAACCTTGGTAAAATCAATGATCTTACGTAAGGCTTGTTCATTTTCACCTGTTTGCATGATGGTAAAATTTAAAGTGAGTGTCCTTTTCTTTTTTCTTCCGTTTCCTTTGCTGTAATCTTCCGAGCGCGGACATATCCTGTTGTTCTTCTTTAAACAACATATCCACTAACGATTCTTCGTTACCGTTTGAATGTCCTGCACCTGAGAGATTATCAGCGGACTTGTAAGCCGGGATAACCCTGCTTCTCTCATTTCCGAGCTGCTGACCCGGGGTAGTCGTTTCGGATTTAAACCAGCCGGCAAGTGCGGCTGCGCTATAGGCTTTGCCTAAGTCGCTGCCATTAAATACCGCTTTTGAGTAATGGTCAACGAAGGTTATACCGTACAAACGGCCCTCCTCATTCTGCCGGAATATTACCTGAATATCTTCCCCGGTTAGCTGTTTTTGAAAGGCAGACCTGGCTATGGGTGATACCAGTGCTTTGTCAATTTCCGTTTTTAACCGTTCCTTTAATGGCTTGCGGAGCAGCTCATTTAACCTGAAACGATCTTCCAATGCCTTCAAAGTCGGCTTACCGTAAATGCTGCTGGCCTTAATGGGCACGCCAACCTTATTGCCTTTTTCATCCAAAGCCCAATAAACCAGGCCGTTTTTTTCATACATCCTCGAATCCTTAGACCCGCGGTCAGCGGTAATATTATACTGATTAAGGACCGCATTGAGTTCGGGAATGCTGGTAAACTTGTAAGCCCCGACCACCGGGTCAGTACGTTCGTCATCGCCCTTTTAAGTTCCGACTTGCCATAAGTAACCTGCTCCAACGGTTTGCCGATAAACTTTTGCTGCCTGCCCCGGTCCTCCGCTTTTACCAAACCGTAGGTTAATTCCACTTGTTTTCGTGCCGCTTCAGAAGTGCGGTTAGCCAGCAAGTGAAAGCTGATACGCCGGCCATCCGGCTCAATATTGGTGGTCACTACATGCAGATGCGGGTGCCCTGCATCAAAGTGCTGATATACCAAATAAGGTTGTTTACCAAACCCTAACCCTTCCATGTAGTCATCCGCAATTTGCTGTAGGGTGTTCACTTCCAAATTTTCGCTAACGGCAAAATTTAAGGAAACATGCAAAGTGTTAACCCGGGTGCGCTCATTGCGCTTCGCCAAATCGGTCAGCCGTTGCAACTTTTCACTGAACGTCAGGTTGACAGGATCTTTAAGATAGCCTTGCGCTAAGATTAGCTCTGCCTTGCCCAGCCGCACCTTGTGTTCATTGTAGTTTATTGCACCGCTGATACTTCTTCCGGTTTTGATTTTTGCGACCATAATTCCGAGAAATTTTGCATCCGGTCCCTGATCTGGCTGACTGCCGGATCCACCTTACTGCCGATTATCGAAAGCAGATTTAACCATAGTCGATTATCCGCATTTCCGTGTGCGCTATTGATCTGACGAACTGCCTGGTTAAGATTATTTCCAATGGCGTTCAATTCCTTTCGGAGCAATGCGAGTTCTTCCAGCATCTCATCCATCGACTTATCGCGGTAATTTACCGTGATCGGTTTTTCGAGCAAAACGCTTCTGATATACTCGCTTAATTTCCGAAACCTTGTTTTTTTAAAGCGGGTGTCAAGCACCTTAAATTCATCCGGTTTAAACCTGGTCGTGACTTTCCTTAACCGGTTTTCTGTTTCATTTTCCATTTCACTATTCCTTTAAAAATCCGACTTCGGAGGATTTTTCCCATGCCCCCGAACTGACTTCGGAAGGGAGGGCAAGATCCGTTTGTCGGACAAACGTTTATCTTGCTGATTGCTATAAAGAGGCGATCTCCTCCTTCAGGACATCCTAATATGCCCGCATTCCATCAATTCAGTTTCCTTATGATTTCTTTAATTGGTTATCTAAATAGCACCTCAAAGCTTCGATACTGATATCCTTCAGGGAAATATCGAACTCTACCCCGTATGACTTCATCCGCTTTAAAAGCCCCTTCGGAATCCATACGTTTAGCTGGGCTTCCTTTTCCTTAAGGGCGACAATTTGCCTGACCGGATGGACTTCCTGAATAGGCGCTTTAGGGGTTTCTTTTTTCAGTTTATCTGCTAAACCGCCCAGCTTATCTTTATAATCTGTCATCGTTAATGTCTTTTTATTAAATAGCTAATTAGCTAATGAATGAACCCTGCATAATTATGTATTTATGTAATTATGCACTGATGCGGTTGACGATCTCCTCGGCCGGGGAAGTGATTTCTTCCTTTGCCTTGGCGTCAGTTCCCTGAAGCACTCCCGCAGTCATTGATGACCTTGCTATACTTACCCGGTCATGTATCCTGGTCTGTAAAAGCGGGGTTTCCGGGCTTTCTAAAAGCACACGTACCTCGTTGGTTAACCCCGTACGGGGCTTGATCATGTTCATCACTATACCAGCCTTAATACCCGGTTGTCTTTCCTGCGCATTTTTCACCGGGCGATGGTTGAACGGATGGCCATTACATCAAAAAAGCCTGCTTTTGTAGGGATCAGTATAAAATCCGAAAGGCCGAACAGTTCCGGCAGTTTATTCGACAGATAAGGCGGTGTGTCTACTATGATCAGGTCATAGTTTAATTCTTTAATTTCGTGTAGCTGCTCATTACCTAATACCGTAAGGCCGAGTAACTCGTCTTTAATATGATAAAGACTGCCCTGTAAATCGATATCCACCAAAGCCACGTTTAACTGATCCTGAAAACAAACCGCCAGGTTCATCGCCGGTACTTTTTCCGACGCCACCTTTTTGGTGGGCCACTGTGATTATCTTTCCCATGGTCTGTAATTCTAAATTGTTATCAATACATAAAGCTGTAAATCGTTAAATACATATTTCCTTAATTACAGGCTTCCATAAATATGTAATGCTGTAAGTCTGTAATTCTACAAATGCAGATTTCTTTAATTGCATAATTCTATAGTTACATATTGCTGTAATTACATAATCCGGTAGTCAGGTATCAGGGAAGGCAATTCGTTTGGCTTCCTGCCGTTCCAGCAATTTTTTTGCTGAACGGCATTGTAGATCCAGTCTGTTGCCAAAACTTTCCAGTTCTTCTGCGGCTTACCGGTGATTGTCTTCCATTGCCGGTTTTCGTAGTGCCGGTAAAATTCCTGTACATCCGAGAGTAACATATTCTGTTGCAGGAAATAAATAGCCACATGCTCAACCAGCGGCGGGATATGGCAACCCATTCCTAAGTCCGAAAATGCAGTCAGGTTGTCCGCATCAATTTTGATGGCATCTTCATTATGAAGAATCCTGCGCTTAGCCCTCCGCTTCAGCATAACTTAAAACTTAATGATGGTTGCCGTTTCCATCAACCCATCTATTTTATCCGCATCGTAATAGGTAACCTTCCCTAATTTGGTAAAGGGTATTTTACCGTTATCGCGTAAGGACTGCAGTTTGCCATGAGATATATTGAGCATTTTTCTCACTTCCATCGCCTTCAGCCATTTTTTTCTGGTATTGCTCACCTGATCTTTCAGTATCGATCGGATATCGGCAACTAACTGGTCTTTAAATACCATCAGGTCGCCTACTGTGATTAATTGATCGCGGAATACCTTCCCACTTTTATCAAAATTTGCCATGACTTTTTCCATAACCAATGTTTTAGTCAGACAAAATTGAATAGGAATAAAAAGAGTTTTTCATACCTGGTACAGGAGGTAGGTGTTTTTTTTTTTTGAAAAGATTTTTGATATTAAGTTTATCTATCGTAATATTGCAATATAATTATATGGGCTTAACGAAGACAGAAATATTCACCGAAGAACAGAACCGGTTAGCGGTCATGCTGAAAGCCATCGCACACCCTGCCCGTATCGCCATTTTACAGGAGATCATCAAATCGAATACCTGTATCTGCGGCGACCTGGTAGATGAGTTGGGTTTGGCGCAACCGACTATTTCGCAACATTTGAAAGAATTGAAGAATGCCGGACTGATACAAGGCACCATTGAGGGCGTTAGCGTTTGCTACTGCATCAACCCGCCGGTTTGGAATGAACTACGTGAACAACTAAGTGGTTTCTTTGCAGCTTATGATCTGAAAGACACCTGCTGTTAAAAAAAAATTTAAACAAATCAATCGCAATATTGCAATAATACAATAACCATATAGCCATGAATAAATCAGAAGCGATCAACTGGAAAACCTTTAAAGATACTTTATTAGCGCATCCTGACCTTGACCTGCAATTCCAATATGCAGAAGGAAAGTTGGTAGATGCCGCTTATCATATCACCGAAATCAAACAAGCGCCGATCACTTCGGTAGACTGCGGTGGCGTGATGAATGCCGGACAGAGATCATCGTTCAGTTATGGGTGCCGGAAGGTGAGCAACAGGAACGCTCGATGAAGGTGGGCAAAGCTTTATCCATTATCAACATCGTAGAAAAAATGCTGCCGCTTAACCCCAACGGTACGGTAAAGATCGAGTTCGGTAATTCTGAATTTGATACCCGCCAGATGTTCCCCAATGAGATGATTGTGGATGGCAATGCCTTAACCGTTGACCTGCGCCCTGACGCGGTACAATGTAAGGCACAAACCCGTGGCGGCAGTTGTGGCACCAACGATAACGGCGAGGAATGTTGCGCACCAGTAGCCGAAAAGCCGAAAGTACAATTAGTGAACCTGGCTGCACCTGCCGAAGCCTGCTGCACACCGGGCGGAGGCTGCTGCTAAAAAATACAATTATGATTATCGACCGGGCCAGATTTTATAGAGAACAAGTGATCAAGTTACTGGCAGCCGAGAGGCTTCCGTTAACCCACCTGTCCGAAACACTGGAAAGCGAACAGGTTATCTAATCTTTTTGCTCGTATCTATCGTTAAATAGCAATAAACCAATTAAACCATAAAACTTATAGTCATGAAACACTTATCCTTACTTTTCATAGCAGGCTTACTGGTTGTAAGCTCAGCTTTTGCACCTGCCGCCGATCCGGTTTACCCTGAACTGGCAGCAACTTTTAAAGCACTTAAAAAAGTAATCCCATCAGCAGTAGCCGCGAAGAAGTACTCAGCGGCGTCCAGCAATTGGGTATTGTGACCAAAGGCAAAAAACTACCGGTAATCGTTGAGTTAGTCGGCAATGACGGCTTTAGCGCTCAAGTGGCTAAGGCTGTACTGAAAACAGCGCTGGCTTCTTACGGCATCAACGATGTTAAGCTGTTCCTCATAGGAACTTCGACCTCTGCGAAGGTTGCACCGGCATTGGCGAAGCTTGGCTTTAAAGTAAATAATGAGGAAGCGAAATACAATGACCAGGGGCGGCTCGGTAACTTTTGAAACCTCGCCGTCCAATCCGCAGGCGATCCATATATTGGTGCAGGAGGACGCAGCGACCTTGCTGGCCAGCCCGGATAAGTTCGCAGTGAAATTGAAATATCAGGCCATGCCTGCAGGTGCATCCGATGAGCAGTACGACGCACAAGCTAAACTGATCACAGCGGAAATGCTTTTTGCCGCTACAAAATTCAAAGAAAACTGGAAGTAGTTAATACTCAATTCACATTAAAACACGATATACGCAATAAATTATGTCAGCAAACAACTGTGCCCCGGTGGCCGAACGCAAAAAACTAAGCTTCCTTGATAGCTACCTAACCCTTTGGATATTCCCCGGCGATGGCTATTGGTGTGGGCATCGGTTACTTTATTCCTTCATCATCCGGATTTATCAATTCCTTTTCCAGCGGGACAACCAATATCCCTTTGGCTATCGGCCTGATC
Organism: Mucilaginibacter humi; assembly: GCF_013087555.1. Classification (NCBI taxonomy): domain Bacteria; kingdom Pseudomonadati; phylum Bacteroidota; class Sphingobacteriia; order Sphingobacteriales; family Sphingobacteriaceae; genus Mucilaginibacter; species Mucilaginibacter humi. The sequence continues at coordinate 3,974 of NZ_JABFCR010000045.1, read as the reverse complement.
CTGATGATGTACCCACCATTAGCAAAAGTAAAATACGAGAACATGGGTGAGGTATTTAAGGATACTAAAGTATTGAGCGCTTCGCTCATCCTCAACTGGATCATTGGGCCGGTATTGATGTTCGTTTTAGCTATCACACTGTTACGTGACCATCCTGCCTATATGGTTGGCCTGATATTGATCGGCCCGGCCCGCTGTATCGCGATGGTCGTCGTGTGGAACGAACTGGCTGAGGGCAACCGGGAATATGCTGCGGGGCTTATTGCGCTGAACAGTATCTTCCAGGTGTTATTATACAGCGTATATGCTTACCTGTTTATTACTGTACTTCCGCCGTTATTCGGGCTGAAAGGATTAGCGGTCGATATCACGATTGGTGAGATCGCTAAAAGTGTCGGCATTTATTTGGGCATACCGTTCGCAGCAGGGGTCATCAGTCGTTATACACTGATCAAAATCAAAGGAGAGGAATGGTTCCAAAATAAATATGTTCCGTTCATTTCACCTGTTACTTTAATCGCGCTATTATTTACGATTGTCGTAATGTTTAGCCTGAAGGGTAATCTGATCGTGCAGATACCTTTTGATGTATTGCGTATTGCTATACCCTTGGTGATCTATTTTACCATCATGTTCGTACTGAGCTTTTTTATAGGCAAGTCATTTGGTGCCGATTATTCAAGGTCAACATCCATCGCTTTTACCGCAACAGGAAATAACTTTGAATTGGCCATAGCAGTAGCTATAGGCGTATTCGGTATCAACTCCGGTGAAGCTTTTGCCGGGGTGATCGGCCCGTTGGTGGAAGTACCTGCCTTGATAGCCTTGGTCAACCTGGCCTTTTACTTCCGTAAGAAATATTATACCCCTAAAACGTTAACTGCTGTAGAATAATGAAGATCGCACTTTTTTCAGATATACATGCCAACTTACCGGCGCTCGAGGCTTTTTTGCCGGCGTTGAATTACAAAAGCCCGATGCCATTTATTGTCTCGGCGACCTGGTAGGTTATAACATCTGGCCCAATGAAGTTATTGATGAGATCCGTAAAAGAAATATTCCCTGCATCACGGGCAATTACGACTTTGGCATAGGCCGCCATAGTGATGATTGCGGCTGCGCCTATAAAACGGACGAGGAAAAGGCTTTAGGTAAAGTATCCATCGCTTATACCAATGAGATCGTAAAAGATGAGCAGCGGGCTTATTTGCGCACCTTACCGGCGCATATCCGTTTAGAGTTCCAGTTAAACCATGATAAATTGAATGTGCTGTTTGTCCACGGCAGTCCCCGCAAAGTAAATGAATACTTGTTTGAAGACCGGGACGAGAAAAGTATGCTGCGTATTATGGAAGGGGCCGATGCGGATGTACTGTGTTTCGGCCATACGCACCAGCCCTATCACCGCATCCTGCCCACAGCGATCACCGAAGACACCCACTACCGTCATGCGATCAATATCGGTTCGGTAGGAAAGCCCAAAGATAAAGACCCCCGGGGCGGTTATGTTTTATTGCATATCAATGAAAACAGCTCGATCAAAGATAAAGACAGCGTTCAGGCCGAGTTTATCCGCTTTGCGTATGATGTGGAAAAAGCGGCCAAAGCCGTGGAGGACAGCCCGCTTCCGAATGAATACGCAGCTATGTTAAGGAACGGCTAATGAGGATCGCATTATTTTCTGATGTCCATGCCAATCTTCCGGCATTCGAAGCGTTCCCCGGCTGACCTGGATGACCGCAAACCGGATGCGGTTTATTGCCCGGGTGACCTGATCGGGTACAACATCTGGCCAAATGAGATCATCGCGGAAGTTCGCAGGCGTGGTATCGCAACGCTGGCTGGTAACCATGACCTGAAAACTCAAGGCTACGCCTATGAGTTAGTCTCGGATGATAACAGGTCATACCTTAGCCAGTTGCCGGCACATATCACACTGGAATACCAACTTAACAACGATCATCTGAATATTGTCCTGGCGCATGGCAGTACCCGCAGTATCGACGAATACGTGCTGGAAGACCGGAGGAAAGCTACGTACTGGACATGATGAACGAAGCCAAAGCCGATGTACTATGTGTTGGCCATTCCCACAAGCCGTACCACCGGGTGCTGAACGATGACAGCAGCTATAAACAGGTGATCAATATCGGTTCGGTCGGCAAACCGAAAGATGGCAACCCGATGGGCTGTTATGCGCTGTTGACTATCGATGAGCATAGTTCGCGTGAAAGCAGGGACAGTATATCCGTTGAATTTATCCGGTTCAGCTACGATATTGAAAAAGCGGCCAAAGCGGTTGAAGACAGCCCCTTACCGGATGAACTGGCCGACAGATTACGAAAAGCCTATTAAATCATACCCTATGAACGTTCCAGAAAACCTGCTGTATTCCAAAGAACATACTTGGCTGCAAATTGACGGGCAGACCGGTACCATCGGCATCACCGATTTTGCGCAAAGCGAATTGGGTGAGATCGTTTACGTAGACCTACCGAGTGTTGGCCAGTCCTTTAAGGCCGACGCCGTATTCGGCTCCATTGAGGCTGTGAAGACCACCAGCGACCTGTTCATGCCTGTTACCGGCAAGGTGATTGAAATTAACCTCCGCTTTGGTAAAAGAGCCGGAATTAGTGAATAGCGATCCCTTTGCTGAAGCCGGATGATCAGGATCGAAATTACCGACCCCGCAGAAACGAATCTGTTACTTGGTGCTGAGCAATATAGCGCGATAACGACCGGGTAATCCCATAAAAAGCCCCTTGCCGGATGGCAAGGGGCTCTCTTCTTAAGCTTGGTTATTTACAGCAGCTCGACAGATCTGCACATTTTTCCTTAGTGCACTTCTGACCCTTAGGGCAACTGGTACAGGTAGCCTGTTTAGCTTTTGCTTTTTTAACAGGAACTTTAACATTGGCCATTAACGAGGTAGCCGCGAATAATATCGCCAGCATACTTAAACTTATCTTTTTCATCTGATTTTAAATTTAAATGTTAAATAATTGAATAATACAACGGTTTAGGTTGTTCGGGCATTATTTAACAGGCTTTCGGCGGTTTCCAGTCGACTTTATGGTAAGCGGATAGATCACCGATCTTATAAATAGGGACTGGTTTCTGAAGAAGCAATGAATAGCGGGCCTGCAATCTCAATTGCCCTACAGGTACAAAACCGCAAATGCTGCATGAAAAAGCATATTACAGCCAGGCTTCTCACAGCCGTCTCTTTGATCTTTTACCGGCTTGTGATGACAGGCAGATTTCCCGGCACTTTTTTACAGCAATCCATTTTAGCCGCTACAGGTACTGCACTCCCTGATCCCGGAAACGAGGAAAGGAAAAGCATACAACCAATAAGCAGGAGGGCCAAAAATTTCATTGATCAAATATCATTATTTTCTCGGCATATAGATAATAATGCAGGCACCGATCACAGCGATCAATGCACCGATCACATCCCATTTATCAGGTTTGAAGCCATCCACATTCCAGGCCCATATTAAAGCCATGATGATAAATATACCTCCGTAGGCTGCGTAAACCCGCCCGAAGTCTGCCGTTTGCCAGGTAGCTACTACGCCGTACAGCACTAAGACGATCCCGCCAGCGATGCCCCACCAAAAGGGTTTATCGTTCTTTAACCATTGCCAGATCAGATAGCCGCCGCCGATCTCGCAAATACCCGCCAGGATAAAAAGTAAAAATGATTTTATCCACGTCATGCGTTATAGCCCAATTTCATTGTGTATAAATGTTTTAATGCCATCAGCACCGGATATATCCAATAGGATATACTGATCCCCTGACACAAACATATTGAAATTAAAGAAATCGCAGCATTCCCTTTCTGTCTTTATAAAATTGGCCAGCAGATCAATGGTGGCATCCGTATTGCTGAACTTATAAGAGAAGCCATCGCTTAGCTCAACTTTTTCCAAGATAATATTTTTTAGTTGTGCGATCACGGTTCTTTT
>NZ_JABFCR010000046.1:0-26511 GCF_013087555.1 Mucilaginibacter humi | reverse complement strand
AATATCACTATCAGCTCGCCAACAGTAATATTAAACGCCGTCGCCATACCGTTTCGCAAACAGGTAAGCTGGTTAACTCGAAACCATCTAACGGTCGCTATTATTATGCGACCTGAATGGTACACAGCTGCAAAGCGATGGCACCATGATGAATACTGCGTCGGTAACACTACATGCAGCACCGCGTTGGTGGCAATATGGATACGGCCAATTGTTTAATATCATTGCTAAATACAGACGATGATATAATGTAGATCTTGCTTTTGCCTTGTGGGTCGATATTTAAACGTTTGTATTCATCTAAAAACTCCCACCCATTCATGATAGGCATGTTGATATCCAGTAAAATAAAATCGGGCAACAGGGAAGGGTCCTTTTTTGCAACTCAACCAACTCCTCTATAGCAAACCTTCCGTTTAAGCATGCAGATATAGCAGTATTATCTATAGCTTTTTTATCAGTTTAATTGAAATGAAATTATTTATTTCATCATCATCAACTAATAAAACACTTACAGGTTTGTTGTCCGGATTCATATGTGTCGCTTATACGGCGTATTTTTTAAAAAAGGTTCTATTCCTATATGTTGTAACTGCATAAAAACAAAAGTGTTTTATTTTACATGAATATACAAGCAATATTACATAAACCAAACATAAAGTAATAACAAAATAGTTAAAAGGGTTAATTCTTTCCTTTGGAGAAATATAGTGTCAGCGAAGTATAATTTATCAAAAAATAAAATGCAATTAAGTTGCATTAGTATATATTTGTGCCATGGCATCGAGAAAGCTGGGTAAAAGATTGGATAATTTAGGGATGACGGCATCAACATTATGTGCCTTGCACTGCGCTGTGGTACCTATACTACTTACATTTTTACCATTAGCCGGTTTGGGTTTTTTGGCGCATCCATTATTTGAGTGGAGCATGATTGTGTTAGCATTATTGCTTGGCGTGTCATCTATTTTTTTATCTTACTTCCGTACGCATAGGCGCGCTTTACCATTATTGTTATTATGTAGTGGTTTTGTATTGATAATTGTCGGCCATATTTACTTAAAAGGCTGGGAGGAGGCTATTGTTGTACCATTGGGCGGGTTAACTATTGCGGCCGCACATTTTGTAAATTATAAATATGTAGGCGTTTGCAGTAACAAGGATCATATTTTTCATTTAAATCATAACCATCCTAAAAGGCGTTAAGCCGGGAATATCGAACCCCGATAGCTAACATTGGATAACGAAGCGCTTCGGCGTAGATATTCGATGTTTATTATTCAACATTAATTAGCTATTTCTTAGTAGTTTTGTAAACATCATTTAATCAAATGGGTATTAATCATCATTTCGAGCATTTATTAAAGCGGCACCAGCTTAAACGCACTGAGGCGCGGTTAAGGGTGTTAAACTTATTGGTGAATAAAAAAACTGCCACATCCCAGCCCGACCTGGAAAGTGTTATTGGCGATGTCGACCGTGTTACCCTGTACCGTATATTAAACGCTTTCGAAGAAAAGGGGATTATCCATAAAGTATTTGACTTGAATGGAACGGCTAATTATGCCATTTGCTCGTCTGATTGTGATGAGCACCACCACAATGATGAACACCTGCATTTTAACTGCAGCAACTGCAAAAATGTTTATTGTTTAGATGAACTTGATATGCCGCCTATAGTATTGCCGGCGGGATTTAAATTAGAAAAATTAAGCTTTAGCGCCACCGGCCTTTGCCCAAAATGCGCTAATAAAGAATAATATATAGGCCTGCTAAATGAATAAACCCCTTAAGAGCCTGCAGTTGGTTTCGCTAAACAGCATCCTGCTGGCCCTCATCATATCGTTAAGCTCATTTACTGCTAAACAGGATACCTCAAAAAAAAGCACCTTCCGCTTTAAAACAGTTATTATTGATGCCGGGCATGGCGGCAAGGACCCGGGTACGCATGGTTTACATACCAACGAGAAAACGGTCGCCCTGTCAATCGCCAAAAAATTAAGGGCAGCTATACAAGAACAAATGCCCAATATTACTACGGTAATGACGCGCAGCGACGATACGTTTATTCCGTTGGACAGGCGCGCAGGCATTGCTAATGAGCGGAATGGTAATTTGTTTATTTCTATCCATTGCAACTCATCGCCCGAAGGGACCGGGTATAGTTCGCGTAAACAAAAAGGTACCATGATACTGGTTTATGGTTATAACCGGGTTAATAAACAGCTGGAGGCAATACGCGAGAACTCGGCCATTACTTTTGAAAAAGACTACAAAACCAAATATCAGGGTTATAACGCGGATGACCCGGTAAACCAGATCCTGGTAAATGCTTACCTGCAAAAGTACCGTAAACAAAGCATACTTTTTTGGCGATCTGCTTAACCAGCAGTTTAAAAGCGAGGGCCGGCAAACCATAGGTGTTAAAGAACAGGTAATTTTGGTACTTGACCACAGCGCCATGCCTGCCGTAATGATAGAAACCGGGTTTATTAACAACCCGGTGGATGAGGAGTATCTCATGTCGGACGCGGGCCGGGACGAGATAGTGAAGGTGACGGTGAATGCGCTTAAACAATATAAAGATAAAATAACGGTGAAGTAAAAGCTCGGCTAAATTGTCATCCTGAGCATAGCGAAGGATCTTCTAAATGCGATAAGTACGACGTAGCCTATTAATTATACAAGATCCTTCGCTATGCTCAGGATGACAAAACGATTTTATAATACCATAAACAAACAACATGGACGAATTTGATAAAGCCCTTGCCCAAATAGGAATAAATAACGCAAGCGAGATAAACGGTGACCTGAAAGATTATTTTACCGTTACCAAAAGAGAAGATGGTACGTATAAAATACATTGGGAGAAAAACATATCAACTCATATACGCCATAAGGTGACGGCGCTGATTAAAAAGCATTATGTGGCAGCTAAAGCTTAATGCTGCTGGTAAGCAGGATTTTTATATTTACTAATTATCCCTAACTTTGATTTCAACAAACGGAAATGGTGTCTTCCGACTTAACCGCCCTAAAAGCTGATGGCGCCTGCAAAAACTAATTCATTCGCGGTGATAGCCGCGCTTATTTTTGTAGGATAATATCATGAAAAACAGATTTTTTAACGCCCCCAACTACTCACACTAAAGCATTTAATAAGATGGACATTTATAACTGTACCCATTGCTTTTGCTATTGGCTGTATGGTAACGTTGTTTTTATGGCTGCTTAACCCGGCCATTAACTATCGTTTTAGCCATCCCGAAATAATTTACTTTTTACCGCTTGCCGGTATTGCTATATACTTTGCCTATAAGTTTTGGGGCGAATCTTCAAGCAAAGGCAACAACCTTATAATGGACGAGATACATAATCCCGGAGGAGGTGTGCCCAAAAGCATGGCTCCGTTGATATTGATCTCTACCGTTGTTACGCAGTTGTTTGGCGGCTCTGTAGGGCGCGAAGGTACAGCGGTACAAATTGGCGGCAGCCCTGGCGCAAATGTTCAGCAAATGGTTTGGCCTTACTGCCGATGATACGCGGGTAATTTTAACCGCGGGTATTGCCGCGGGTTTCGGGGCTGTGTTTGGTACTCCGCTTACCGGGGCCATATTTGCTATGGAGGTTTTAACAATTGGCCGTATCCAGTATACTGCTTTAATACCCTGCCCGGTTGCTGCTATTGTGGGTGATGTTACCGTGCTGGCCTGGGGTGTGCATCATGAAAGTTATCATATAGCTATTGTACCGGTAGGTCATAATATCTTATCAGCTTATTTACCGTTAGATGTGGTTTTATTAGGCAAGGTTATGGTAGCATCTATAGCCTTCGGGTTAACCAGCTACCTGTTTGCAGAAACGGTGCATGGCGTTAAAACAGCGTTTAACAGGCTTATAAAAATAAAATGGCTAATCCCGTTTGTTGGCGGGCTGATAGTGATATTGCTAACCATACTTTTAGGGAAGCCCGATTATTTAGGGTTAGGCGTCAGGCCGCCACACCCTGATGCAATAACCATATCATCGGCTTTTAACACCGGTGGTTCCGACACCGGAGCTGGTTATGGAAAACCATTTACACTACAATAACGCTTGGCTCGGGCTTTAAAGGGGGCGAGGTAACGCCATTGTTTTATATCGGCTCAACGTTGGGTAATACGCTATCGGGGTTAATGGATGCGCCGGTTAGCCTGTTTGCTGCCTTAGGTTTTATTGCAGTATTTGCCGGAGCAACAAATACCCCACTGGCAAGTACATTTATGGGGGTAGAGTTATTTGGCAGTGAATACGCCCTGTTTTTTGCTGTGGCCTGTTTTACCGCATACTTTTTTAGCGGCGAATCGGGCATTTACAGCGCGCAGCGTATTGCCATACCAAAAATTTTTGACGATACTTCACAAGCTGAAAGCATAGCCGAGGCCGAGCAGAAAAGACAGAAATATATGGGCCGGAGGCTGGCTAAATACAAAATCGCTAAAAAGAAAAAATAGGAGCACCCATGGGTTCATCTAAACAAATTATTGCCAATATGCTTGCCGCTGGTGGTATCACCATAAATGGCGGTAACCCGTGGGATATGCAGGTGCATAATGAAAAGTTGTATGACCGTATTTTAAGCGACGGTTCTATAGGCTTTGGCGAATCGTACATGGAGGGATGGTGGGACTGCGAAAACCTGGACGACCTGTTTTTCAGGATCCAGTATCACCGTGTGGATAAAATGGTCCCCCAGATTTGAGTACCTTGTTTTACTACCTCAAATCTAAATTCCTTAACAGGCAATCAAAGGCCCGCGCTAAAGAAGTTGCATATAAGCATTACGACATAGGAAACCAGTTATATGAAAAAATGCTGGATAAGCGGATGCAGTACTCGTGTGCCTATTGGGAAACAGCCAAAACACTGGACGAGGCCCAGAAGCCAAACTCGACCTGATCTGCCGCAAACTCAAGCTGGAAAAAGGTATGCGGGTGCTGGAAATAGGCTGCGGTTGGGGTGGTTTTGCAAAATATGCTGCCGAAAAATACGGCGTATCAGTAGTAGGGATAACTATTTCAGAACAACAAGCCATCCTGGCACGGGAAATTAACGAGGGATTACCTGTGGAAATAAGGATCCGGGATTACCGTGATGTTAATGAAAAATTCGATCGTATTGTATCCATAGCCATGTTAGAGGCGGTAGGTTACCGCAACTTCAGGGAATACATGGAAGTAGCTGCCAAAAACTTAGCCGATGATGGTATATTTTTTATCCATACCATAGGCGGCAGCTATTCTACCAAAGTTACCGATCCCCTGGATTGACAAATATATTTTTCCTAACGGGATGCTGCCATCGGTAAGCCAGTTACATACTGCCCGGAAAGGCTTATTTATTTTAGAAGACCTGCATAACTTTGGTCCGTACTATGATCCTACGCTCATGGCCTGGCGCAAAAACTTCGAGGAGAGTTGGGACAGCATTAAAAAAGATTACGACGAAACGTTTTACCGCATGTGGCGCTATTATTTAAGCTGCAGCGCGGCATCGTTCCGGTCGCGCAAAAACCATCTATGGCATATCGTGCTAACTAAGCCTAAGTACCTTGGTATTTATAAGTCGGTAAGATAAAGTTCCCCAAACGTTACCGTAATTGCTTTTTTACACAATACTTATATTTGTTTAGTGCAATTATAGATTTGAACCGTAATTTTACCAATCGTGATATTGATCATATATCGCTGATAAACCACGTACTATCTTTTACAAAAACTATTTAACCATGATCTTTATAATTATTAACGTTATTTTCTGCTTATCGTTCCCGGTATTCGCTTACCTTAATTTGAACGATATTGACTGGTACTTATGGGTGCCGATATACGTAGCTGTCGCCGCCTGCTGTGGTTTAGCTTGCTTTGGCATGTATTACCCCAATGTATATTTAGGGTTGACGGCCTTTTACCTGATCTACGCCGTAAAACTTTTCTTTGATAAAGATGGCGTGCGCGACTGGATAGTAAAATACCGCACCCCAAGCCTGGTTGAAACCATGCAGGCCGAAAAACCTTTTATTGAAAACACACGCGAGTTTTTTGGCTTACTCATCATATCGGCAGCCTTAATAATTGATTATTTTGTGGTGATACATGTATAATGGCATGGAAGGGGTAAAAGCAATAATTAAAGAAGTACTTGGTACTAAAGTTGCCCGCGATGTTTTGGAGTGGCTGGATGCAAAACCAGCCTTAAACACTGCATTTGACTAATGCCGCGTAAAACCGGTAAAGCAATTGCACATGTTAGTAAAGAGCAGGCAGCGCTGCTGAATACTTATATACCGGGTTTTTCAGTTGACGGCTGGACCGTAGACCGGCTGGGACGTGCGTACTTGCTGATGGATCTGGATCCGTCAGATAAAGACAAGTATTTCAAATCAATAGAAAACCTGTTTCTTGCTGCCGAAATGGGCGAGTTGGTAGCTTTATATTCTGCATTGCCATTGTTGGCCTATCCGGAAATATGGATTAAACGTTGTTCGGAAGGTATCCGCAGTAATATTGCCAATGTATTAGAGGCATTAATGTATGGCAACCCATATCCGGCTAAATACCTTGATGAGAGTGCCGGAACCAATTGGTACTTAAAGCATTTTTTACCGATAAGGATATTAATAAAATTGAGGGTATAGATAGCCGGGCAAATAAAAACCTGGCTTATATTATAAGCGATTATGCGCACGAGCGTTGGGCGGCAGGTCGCGAGTTAAATCCGTTGATGTGGCGTTTGGTTGGTCCGTTTATAGACGATAAGTTGTTTGAAGATATCAAACGGTTATTTGATGATGGTAAACTTACCGATCGCAAAGCCGGCGCATTAGCTATAGCCGCATCAAACTACCCCGCTGCAAAAGCGTTATTAAATAAATACCCCGAGCTGGAAACAGCGATAGCAAATAAGAACTTAAGCTGGGATACCTTAACCGGCCAATAAATACAGAAGATATGTGTTGTACCCATTCGTTTGATGAAGTAAAGAATGAACCACTTTCGCCGCCGGTTAGTTTGGACGGTATAAAAGGCATGAAGTTTTTTGATCCGCATGTGCATATGACCTCGCGCACTACGGACGATTACCGTGCCATGGCCGATGCAGGCGTGGTTGCATTAATAGAGCCGGCCTTTTGGCTGGGCCAGCCGCGCACAGGTATTGATACCTTCCGCGATTATTACAGCAGCCTGATAGGCTGGGAGCGTTTCCGGTCGTCGCAGTTTGTTTGGCATTAAGCATTATTGCACCATCGGCCTAAACTCGCGCGAAGCCAATAACGAAGCATTGGCCGAGCAGGTAATGGAGATACTGCCGCTGTTCATCTATAAAGAGGGCGTAGTAGGCATTGGCGAAATTGGCTTTGACGACCAAACTCCTGCTGAAGAAAAATATTACCGTGCGCAGTTGGAATTAGCTAAAGAATCGGGCCTGCCGGTACAAATCCACACCCCGCACCGCGACAAAAAGGCGGTACCAAACGCAGTATGGACATTGCTATTGAACACGGCCTTGATCCGTATAAAGTCATCGTCGATCATAATAATGAAGAAACCGTAAAAGATGTATTGGACCGCGGCTTTTGGGCGGCGTTCACCATCTACCCGTTCACCAAAATGGGCAACGAGCGTATGGTAGAGATTGCCAAACAATACGGCCCGGAACGTATCATGGTAAATTCTGCTGCCGATTGGGGCATTAGCGATCCGTTAGCTGTGCCAAAAACCGCCGCGCTAATGAAGATAAGAGGCATAAGCGATGCTGACATCGAGCTGATCACCTATCGCAACGCTATCACTGCATTTGCGCAAAGCGGGCAGATAGATGAAGCTGATTTTGCGGCTATCGGCGGAGCTATCGATCAAAGCCAGAAATTTGAAGGCAATACCATTTTACGCGGCGGGCAACAACCCCGTATCGATAAATCGTCTATCATAATAAGCTAAACATGGCAGGCAAACTAACCGTTTATTTAAGGCTGATGCGCCCGGCAAATATCGTCACCTCGGTTGCCGATGTGCTGGCAGGTATAGCCATAGCCGGTTATTTTTACCAGTTGCCGTTTATTGCAAACAGCTTTTATCCTGTTATTTTGTTATGCCTGTCAACAATTGGCTTATATGGCGGGGGTATTGTTTTTAACGATGTTTTTGATGCCGAACTGGATAAGGTTGAGCGCCCCGAACGCGCCATCCCCAGCGGATTGGTCAGCTTAAAGGAAGCATCATTCTTAGGGACTTTCCTGTTATTATGGGGTATTGGTTTTGCCTTTTCGTACAGTAACCACGCCGGGGCAATTGCCGTAGCCATAGCGTTTTTCGCGCTGTTGTATAATAAGATCAGCAAGCATATTAAATTTATTGGTCCGCTTAACATGGGTTTATGCCGGGGATTGAATTTGTTATTAGGGATCAGTATTTCGGTGCCGATGTTGATGCATTTTTATTACCCTGGCGGTGGTGCCCATCATTTATATCTTCTCCATCACCATGATAAGCCATTAATGGTGCATGGAGGTAATAAGCGCAATTTGTATATCGGGGGAGTGCTGTATGCCATTGTTGTTGCGGCTATAGTTTATTTCGCTGTTAGCCAACAGCAATCAACCGCCTTATTGTTTGTAATCCCGTTTGTATGGCTGATATACCAGGCGCTGTTCATCGCCATAAAAAATCCAATCGGACCTAATATTGGTAAAGCCGTTAAGGCCGGGGTAATTTCTCTTATATTGATGGATGCTGCCCGGGCCGCGGCTTTTGGTGCTATGTGGCCGGCTATATTTATAGCTTGTTTATTACCAGTATCAAGGCAGTTTGCTAAGGTATTTGCGGTAACGTAAGAATTGCGCTCTTTCGCTCTTTTAGGCCATTGCCTATTGGCTTGCCCCGCTCTTGGGCGCGGACCCCATTACTTTTTTCCTTGATGAAAAAGTAACAAAAAAAAAATCAAATCAGCAAAGAGGCTTCTTTGCGCACAGCCCTTTGCCCGGCAAAACTGATAAAACCACGGGCTGCATAATTTTGCCCCCGGTCGCTTTCCAACGCTCCCGCAAAAGACGCTTTTCCCGCCCGCAATTCCAACTTGTTTTATCAGTTTTCACCCGAAGCTTTTTTGCTGACAGTTTAGGACGAACCAACATCTTCTTATTAATGAGTATTTGAAAAAGAGCGTAAGGCCTGTCAGCACGCCGGGCCGGGAGTATGGCCTTGCGGGCGGAAGCGATCGGGCTGACTTGATTTTTGGGTTACCTTTGTATCAAGACAAAGGTAATAGCCCTTCCGCGGCAATTGAGCGGAGGCAAGCCTTGCGCGCAAAGGCTCAATGTGATAGGTCAACGTCACTCATATACTAATCCCATTTTAATCCTACCTCAATATTTCCGTCAAATTTTAGATATATAAGCGATATTAATATTATGTTTTAGATATTCGCTTTTGATATGGAATATTTACAGCAGGCGTTTAGTGTAAGGTTTGAGTACAAGGTGTTTTTACTTCAGGTTTATTTGACCGGCCAACGACGGGTTTAATACTTTTTTAAGCGCCGATTCTACCTCTGCGTCGGTAAAAAAATACTGTTTGTAGTAGACCAGGATGTATTGAATGCCCAACCGGAACTTGCTGATAAGATCCGCCGCTATTTTGCTATCCATACAGCAGCTCAACTTATCCCCGAAATTATACTGATGCCCGGTGGCGAAACCGTTAAAAATGACGAAAGCCACTTTAACCGGTTGCTGGATATCATCAACCAATACAGTATAGACCGGCATAGTTATGTAGCTGCCATTGGTGGCGGTTCATTGCTTGATATGGTGGGTTATGCCGCGGCTGTTTCGCATCGTGGCGTAAAACATATCCGTATCCCAACTACCGTATTATCGCAAAACGACTCGGGCGTGGGTGTAAAAAACAGCATCAACTATTTTGGTAAAAAGAATTTCCTGGGCACGTTTGCCCCGCCGGTAGCAGTTTTTAATGACGACCAGTTTTACTGACGTTAACCGCCCGCGATTACCGGTCAGGAATCTCCGAAGCGATAAAAGTATCACTGATAAAAGACGCTGCTTTTTTGAATGGTTAGAAGCCAACACTGCGGCCCCGGTGGCCCGCGATATGGAAACCATGAAATACCTGATAAAGCGCTGCGCCGAACTGCACCTTAACCATATAGCCGGTCTTGACCCATTTGAAAAAGGATCATCACGCCCGTTGGATTTTGGCCATTGGAGCGCGCATAAACTGGAACAATTAACTAACTTTAAAGTATTACATGGCGAGGCCGTTGCGATGGGGATAGCGTTAGATACAGTTTATTCAAACCTGTCGGGGCGCTTATCAACAGATGAAACACATCGCATTATTAATCTGCTAAAGAAGATAGGCTTTGAGATCACCCATCCTTTGCTTGAAGTTACCGGCAATGACAGCCCGATATTAATAGGCTTACAGGAGTTTAGGGAGCATTTAGGCGGCGAGCTGACCATTATGCTGCTTAGCCAGATTGGCGTGGGCGTAGAGGTGCATGAGATGGATGCCGGGTTGATCAGGAAAGCGGGCGAGGTGTTGAAGAGTGAATATGACGCGGTAAACGCGGAGTAAGCCTCACCCAACCCTCTCCAAAGGAGAGGGCTTTGGATGCAAGGCGAAACAATTATAATATAACCGTTTAAAATAGCCCCTCTCCTTTGGAGAGGGGTTGGGGTGAGGCAACATGCAATTAGCGACCGGACATTTAACCTACTGTACAAATATCCATCCCGGGGAAACCTGGCCTGCGCATTTTGCTGCTTTAAAACAGAGCTTTCCCGGTATAAAACAACAGGTATCGCCTGATAAGCCGATGGGTATTGGCCTGCGCTTATCAAACCAAGCCAGTACCGACCTGGAAAAGGCCGAGAACCTGTTCCTGCTTACCCAATGGTTGAAAGAGAATGATGCTTATGTGTTTACCATGAACGGTTTCCCGTACGGCGAGTTCCATCATACGGTAGTTAAAGACCAGGTACATGCGCCCGATTGGACAACAAAATCGCGTGTTGATTATACCATCCGCATGTTTCACATCCTGCTAAGTTTATTGCCTAAGGGGATGGATGGTGGCATCTCCACCTCGCCGTTAAGCTATAAGTACTGGCATAAAACCGCCGAAGAATTAAAAAAGGCAAAAGATACAGCCACAAGCAATATATTATTAGTTGCAGGCGAGTTGATAAGATTGCGCCGTGCTACAGGCGTAGTAATGCACCCGGATATTGAGCCGGAGCCTGACGGTGTTTTAGAAACAGGCCGCGAATATATTGACTGGTACGAAAACGAATTGCTGCCGCTTGGCCGAGAAAGCATTGCAACCCGTTTTAAAATTGATACTAACGAAGCAGAACAATTAATTAAAGACCATATTACCTTATGCTATGATGTTTGTCACTTCGCGATAGGCTATGAGCCGCATCAACAGGTGATTGATGAGCTGGCAGCTAAGGGACTGAAAGTTGGGAAAATACAGATAAGTGCTGCCTTGAATGCCACGCTGCCGGAAGATACTAACTTACGCGAACCGATTAAAGACGCCTTTGAACGCTTTGATGAATCGACCTATTTGCACCGTGGGTGGCTAAGCTGGTAAATGGAAGGCTAATGCGTTACCCTGATCTGCCGGAGGCACTGGCTGATATTGAAAACTTGCTGGTAAAACAATGGCGCGCGCATTTTCATGTGCCGATATTTATGAAAGAATATGGGTTAGTGCAATCCACCCAGTCGGACATTGTAGAGGTGTTGCGCATCCAGCAAGATAAGGCATTTACCAATCACCCGGAGGTGGAAACCTATACCCGGGGCGTATTGCCCGATGCGAAAAAGCTACCTATAGACGACTCGATAGCGCGTGAGTTGAACTGGGTGAAAGAACAATACTGATCAAAACCATGAAAAAAACTGTTGTTATAGATGTTGTAGGTTTATCGAAATCTGTAATAGGCGAGCATACGCCGTTTCTTAAAAAATATATCGCCGACAGGCATATCACCACTATTGAGCCGGTATTGCCCGCGGTGACCACTTCGGTACAATCAACCTACCTAACCGGCAAATGGCCGACTGATACAGGGATTGTCGGCAATGGCTGGTATGATCGTGTTGATTCAGAAGTGAAATTCTGGAAGCAATCCAACAAGCTGGTTAATGGCGATAAGATCTGGGATAAGGCTAAAAAGGAAGACCCTTCATTCACCAGCGCCAATATGTTTTGGTGGTACAATATGTATTCTACGGCCGATTACTCGGTAACCCCGCGCCCGCAATATCTGGCAGATGGCCGTAAAATGCCCGACTGCTATTCGCAGCCGGCTGAGTTGAGGGATATCCTGCAGGAAAAGTTAGGGCAGTTCCCGCTGTTCCAGTTTTGGGGGCCGGGCGCCAATATCAAATCAACCCAATGGATCGCCGATGCGTCCATGATCAATGATGATCTGCATAATCCAACGCTTACCACCATCTATCTGCCGCATTTGGATTATTGCCTGCAAAAATTTGGTCCTGATTTTTCAAAGATCAGCAAGGAGCTGAATGAAATTGATACCGTTGTTGAGCAACTTGTTGCCTTCTATAAAAAGAAGGATGCCGAGATCATCATCCTCTCTGAATATGGCATAGCCCCGGTAAGTAAACCCATCCATTTAAACCGGCTGTTCCGGGAGAACAGTTTGTTGCAGATAAGAGTAGAGCGAGGGCTGGAGTTATTGGATGCAGGTGCATCAAAAGCGTTTGTAGTTGCCGATCACCAGATCGCCCATATTTATATCAATGATCCTTCGGTTACCGAAAAGGTTACTGCATTGCTTAAAGGTGTTAAAGGTATTGAGCTGGTATTAGATCGCGAAGCACAAAAGAAACACCATATCGATCATGAACGCGCAGGTGACATTGTAGTAGTGGCTGATAAAGACAGCTGGTTCACTTATTACTATTGGCTGGATGATGCCGTAGCGCCCGACTTTGCCCGCAGCGTGGAGATCTTTAAAAACCAGGCTACGACCCGGTTGAAATGTTTATGACCTCGAAAGCCCGCGCGGCATATAAACTGGCCCGCAAGCTGGCAGGTTTCAGGTATGTAATGGATGTTATACCGCTGGATGCTACGCTGATAAAAGGATCGCATGGCAGAACAAATATTGATGATGAGTATAAAGCGGTTTTAATAACTGATGATGCGGAGAAGGATGTGCAGCCTACGGATGTGTTTGATATTATTTGGAACAGTTTGCATAAGTAATAATTAAAGGTTGTCATTCTGAGCGATAGCGAAGAATCTTACACGTTTTACCTGTTGCGTTTATAAGATTCTTCGCTATCGCTCAGAATGACAACAAGGCTAATTAATATTTTTTTAATTACCTCAATCCACGTAAATTACGACACCAATTTATAAACTTATGGCCCGTAATTTATCGTTTAGCGTTATCGTTTTAATAGCTTGCTTTGGCTTTGCAGCTAAGGCACAACAAGTTCAAGAAATGGCCCCGTGCGTTACTCGTGTAACCCGGGGCGAAACCGATAAATTCTCGCCATATAACCTCTTGCAGGAAAAACCAAAAGTTGCGGCAATGAGTCAATTACCGGCAGCCGAAATGGGTGTCGATCCAAAATCCATCCGCATAGAAGTAAACTCACGCGGCGCGGTTGTACATATCCCTTTAGGAAATGCCGAGGAGATCTATGGCTTTGGCTTGCAGATAGGATCGTTCAGGCAGCGTGGCTTGAAAAGGCGGCCCATAGTGAATGATAATCCGTTAAACGACCTTGGCTTCACCCATGCGCCCACAACGTTCTACGTGTCAAATAAAGGGTATGGTATCTTCATTAATACATCGCGCTATACTACTTTTTACGTTGGCACGCATAAACAGGTAAAAGGCGACATGAATGTAAATACAGGCGCGGGCCAGGCTGCGCAATCGGTAGAAGAATTGTATAAGAACACCAATAATAAATCGGGCGAAGTGATAGTAGATATCCCCGGTGCCAAAGGCGGCGACGTGTTTATTTTTAACGGTCCTACGCTTAAAAACGCCCTGCAGCGCTATAACCTGTTTAGCGGTGGTGGCGCGTTACCCGCCATGTGGGGCTTAGGTTTACAATACCGCATGAAAGGCGAATCGCAGCAGCAGGATGTTTATAATATGGTAAACTATTTCAGGGACAACCATATGCCGGTTGATGTTATCGGTTTGGAGCCACGCTGGCAAACGGCGGCTTATTCCTGCTCCTATGTTTGGAGCCCGGTTAACTTCCCTGCCCCGCAGGAGTTGATAGATAAGATGAAGGCGCAGGGCATTAAGCTAAATTTATGGGAGCATGCCTATGTTGCGCCGGTATCGCCTATATATGGCCAGCTTGCTCCCAGCGCCGGCGATTATAAAGTATGGAACGGCCTGGTGCCCGACTTTGCCGGGAAAACAGCCCCCACCATTTTTGCCGACTATCATAAAAAGACCTTTGTTGATAATGGCGTCGCATCCTTTAAGCTGGATGAGTGCGATAACTCTAACCTTACACAGGGCAGCGCGGTATGGGGCTTTCCCGAGCTGTCACAGTTCCCGTCGGGGATTGATGGCGAGCAGATGCACCAGCAATTTGGAACACTGTATTTCCAAACCATGTATAATATTTATAAGCAGGCCAATAAGCGGTCATATTTTAGTATCCGGTCATTAAATGGTTTTGCATCATCGTTCCCAACTACCTTGTACAGCGATACCTATGTGCACAGCGAATATATCAGGATGATCAGTAACTCGGGGTTCTCGGGTTTACTATGGTCGCCTGAAGTTAGGGAATCGGCAAATGTTAAGGAGCTTTGCCGCCGCGCGCAAACCAGCATATTAGCTGCAGAGACCGTCTTTGATAGCTGGTACCTTAAAAGCCCGCCCCGGTTGCAGTATGACCGTAATAAAAACAACAAAGGCGAAATGTTGCCAAATGCCAAAGAGGTAGAGGCGCAGATTCGTACCCTGTTAAATTTCAGGATGAGCTTTATTCCTTACCTGTATTCGGCTTTTGCAAAATATAACCGGGAAGGTGTACCGCCGTTCAGGGCGCTGGTTGTTGATTATCCCGAAGATAAAAACACCTTTAATGTATCAGACGAATATATGATAGGCGATAACGTATTAGCCGCGCCATTGGCCGATAGCGCGTCGACCCGTAAAGTATATTTGCCGGCCGGTAACTGGTATGATTATAATACCAATAAAATATATGCAGGTGGGCAAAGTTATAGCATTACTACAGGGCTTACGCAGATCCCCATATTTATAAAAGAAGGAACAATTTTACCGCTGGCCAAACCGGTTCAATTTATTTCGCCCGATACGGTTTTTGACATAACCTGCTATGTATATGGAGCAACCGCTACACCGGCTACACTTTTTGAAGATGATGGCACAACTTTTAATTATGAAAACGCTTTCAACATAGTTAGCCCGGATTGGAAAAATGCTAAAGGAAAAATAAGCAGGAAAGGAAACTATAAAAACAAGATATATAATATTAAAAGCTGGGTAAAAATATAATATTAGTCAAATAATATTTTTCGCCCTGTTAACTACTGCTATCCGTATCACCCTATTTTTTAATAAATATTTTGAAATCTAAACTATCTATCGTAATATTGCGATAGATTTATATATGGGTACTACTAAAACAGAAATATTTACCAGCGAGCAAAACAGGCTGGCAGTGCAGTTAAAAGCTATTGCACATCCTGCCCGCATTGCCATTTTGCAGGAACTGATCAAAGCGAATGCCTGTATCTGCGGCGACCTGGTGGAAGAACTGGGATTGGCGCAGGCAACCATATCGCAGCATTTAAAAGAATTAAAAAATGCCGGGCTGATCCAGGGTACGATTGAAGGCGTAAGTGTTTGTTATTGTATTGAACCCAAAGCCCGGAAGAACCTGCAAAACGAGTTAAACGACTTATTCTCGTCATACCAGGATAAAAATAATTGCTGCTAAAATTTTTTGACTGCATATATCGTAATATTACAATTAACAAAATGAAGAAGCTATGAACAAATCAGAAGCGATAAACTGGAAAACTTTTAAGGATAAGCTATTACAGCATCCCGAACGGGAACTGCAATTCCAATACGCCGAAGGCAAGCTGGTGGACGCAGCTTACCATATCACCGAGATCAAACAAGCGCCAATAACATCGGTAGATTGTGGCGGGGTGATGAATAACTGGACGGAGATCATCGTACAGCTATGGGTGCCGGATAATGAGCAGCAATCACGCTCAATGAAAGTAAGTAAGGCGCTATCCATTATCAGCATCGTAGAGAAGATGCTGCCTTTGGACCCCAATGGGACAGTAAAGATCGAGTTTGGTAATTCGGAGTTTGATACCCGGCAAATGTTTCCGAACGAAATGATCGCCGAAGGAGCCAGCCTGACCGTTGACCTGCGCCCCGACGCGGTACAATGCAAGGCGCAGGAACGCGGCGGCAGTTGCGGCACCAACGATAAAGGCGAAGAATGCTGTGCGCCCGTAGCCGAAAAACCCAAGGTACAATTAATTAACCCGGCTGCGCCGGCTGAAGCTTGCTGTACCCCGGGCGGGTGCTGTTAATATTAACGCCGGTAAAACTAACTATACCAAAAATTTTATGTCAGCAAACAATTGCGTTCCTATGGCCGAGAGAAAAAAAGCTCAATTTTCTTGACCGGTATTTAACCCTATGGATATTTTTGGCAATGGGTACAGGTGTGGGTATCGGCTATTTTATGCCCTCATCATCAGATTTTATCAATTCCTTTTCAAATGGTACTACCAACATCCCCTTAGCCATCGGCCTCATCCTGATGATGTATCCGCCACTGGCCAAAGTAAAATATGAAAACATAGGCGAAGTATTTAAGGATACCAAAGTATTGAGTGCCTCATTGGCCCTGAACTGGATCATCGGGCCGGTATTGATGTTCGTGCTGGCTATTACGCTATTGCGTGACCATCCGGCCTACATGGTGGGCCTCATCCTGATTGGATTAGCAAGGTGTATCGCCATGGTGGTGGTATGGAATGAACTGGCTGAGGGAAACCGGGAATATGCCGCCGGCCTCATCGCCTTAAACAGCATCTTCCGGTATTGTTATACAGCGTTTATGCTTATGTTTTTATCACCGTTTTGCCGCCTTTATTCGGCCTGAAAGGATTGGCTGTAAATATTTCCATTAGCGAGATCGCTAAAAGTGTGGGCGTATACTTAGGCATCCCCTTTATCGCGGGTATCATCAGCCGCTATGCCTTAATAAAAATCAAAGGCGAAGAATGGTTCCAAACCAAATACGTGCCTTTTATTTCACCCATAACGTTAGTCGCTTTACTGTTTACTATTGTAGTGATGTTTAGCTTAAAAGGCAAACTTATTGTGCAGATACCCTTTGATGTATTACGTGTTGCTTTACCTTTAGTGATTTATTTTGCCATTATGTTTGTGATGAGCTTTTTTATCGGCAAGTACTTTGGCGCGGATTACTCCAGAAGCACTTCTATCGCCTTTACGGCCACCGGCAACAACTTTGAATTAGCCATTGCTGTAGCCATAGGCGTATTCGGTATCAATTCCGGCGAAGCCTTCGCCGGGGTTATTGGCCCATTGGTGGAAGTGCCTGCGCTGATCGCTCTGGTAAACCCGCTTTTTACTTCCGCAAAAAATATTACACCAATAAATCTTTAACCATTATATAAGATGAAGATCGCCTTATTTTCAGATATCCACGCGAACCTGCCGGCATTGGATGCTTTTTTGAAGATGTTGAAGCACATAAACCCGATGCTATTTATTGCCTCGGCGATTTGGTAGGTTATAACATCTGGCCTAATGAAGTAATTGATGAAATCCGCAAAAGAAATATTCCCTGTATAGCCGGCAACTATGATTTCGGTATTGGTCGCCATAGTGATGAATGCGGCTGCGCTTATAAAACAGATGAAGAAAAAGCTTTAGGCAAGATATCCATTGCTTACACAAACGAAGTGCTGAAGGAGGAGCAAAGGGCCTATTTACGCACCTTGCCAGCCCACATCAAACTTGAATTTCAGCTAAATCATGACCAGCTTAATGTATTGCTGGTACACGGCAGCCCGCGTAAGGTAAACGAATATTTGTTTGAGGACAGGGACGAAAAAGCCTGTTACGTATTATGGAAGGAGCAGGCGCTGATGTGCTTTGTTTTGGGCATACGCACCAGCCTTATCACAGAATTTTGCCTGCGGAAGATGGGTACTATCGTCATGCTATTAATATCGGTTCAGTAGGAAAGCCGAAGGACAAAGACCCTGGGGGCGGTTATGTATTGCTGCATATTAATGAAAACAGTTCGGTTAAGGATAAAAACAGCCTGCAGGTTGAATTTATCCGCTTTGCGTACGACATTGAAAAAGCGGCACAGGCTATAGAGAGTAGCCCGTTGCCAAATGAGTATGCAGATATGCTCAGGAAGGGTTAATGAGGATTACATGCTGTGACTGTTTTTTAGGTACAACATGTAGCTTGTTAATACCGTTGCGGGAAAATATAATTTGCTTAAGTGCTATAAAGTTTTTAGTATTGAAAAGTATTATTAATGCCGACCAAGCAAGAATCCTAACAATAAATTAAACCGATTTTATCAATAAAGCTAATGATCAATACGTCGCGAACAGGTGTGTTGCAGGCTTTAATATTTTAACTTAAAATAATATGCAAAGAAGAACTTTCGTGAAAAGCACCGGCTTACTGGGCGCATCCGTATTGCTTAGTAAGGTGCCAACATTTGCGCAGGCAGGATATCCTACAGTTAGGGTGGCAAAAAGAAATTTTACCAGTACCGCTGTTGAGAGCGCCATTGCCGAGTTTAGCAAGAACGTAAAAGATAAAGAACTTACCCGGCTGTTTAATAATTGCTTCCCTAATACCTTGGATACCACGGTAACCTATACCGAACAGGATGGCAAGCCGGATACCTACGTTATTACCGGCGATATTGATGCCATGTGGCTGCGCGATAGCAGCGCGCAGGTTTACCCTTACATGCACTTTATAAAACAGGATAAAAATTACAGCAGCTGGTAGCTGGTGTTATTAACCACCAAACCAAATGTGTGTTAAAAGACCCCTATGCCAACGCGTTTTATAACGACCCTAATAAGGTAGGCGAGTGGGCAAAAGACGAAACTAAAATGCAGCCGGGTATCCACGAGCGTAAATGGGAAATAGATTCTTTGTGCTACCCTATCCGCCTTGCGCACCGCTACTGGAAAGTTACCGGCGATACCACGCCGTTTGATGCCAAATGGAAACAAGCTATAGAGCTTACTTTAAAAACCTTTAAAGAGCAGCAGCGTAAGCAAAACCCCGGCCCGTACAGGTTTCAGCGTAAAACAGCCTGGGCTACTGATGGTGTGCCGATGGATGGCTACGGTTACCCGGTAAGACCAAACGGACTAATCTGCTCGGCTTTCCGCCCAAGCGATGATGCCACTATTTATTTATACCGGTACCTTCAAACTTCTTCGCGGTGGTTAGCTTAAGGCATGCCGCCGAAATGATAACGGCCATCACTAAAGATACCGCGCTTGCTGCCCAGCTTAACGCTTTAGCGTTAGAGGTTGAAACAGCATTAAAGAAACATGCCATTATTAACCACCCAACCTACGGGCGTATTTATGCTTATGAAGTTAACGGTTACGGCAGCTACAATTTAATGGATGATGCCAACGTGCCAAGCCTGTTAGGGTTACCTTATTTGGATGCTATGCCGGTAAAAGATCCTGTTTATCAAAACACGCGCAAAATGCTGCTGTCGTCAAACAATCCTTTCTTCTACAAAGGCCAAGCCGGCGAAGGTATTGGCGGCCCGCATGCCGGTAAAGACCGTATCTGGCCCCTTAGCGTAATTATTCGCGGTTTAACAAGTATTGATGATGCCGAGATCAAAAAGTGCGTCAATATCCTTAAAAACAGCAACGCGGGCACAGGCTTCATGCACGAGTCGTTCCATAAGGACGATGCGAAGAAATTCAGCCGTCCATGGTTTGCCCGGGCCAATACATTGTTCGGAGAGTTTTTATGGGAAACCTATAAAAACAAGCCAGCGCTTTTAACATAATAAGCATTTATCAAAATGGCTGCTTTAATCGCTGGCCATATCCGAAAACACCCAACAAGAAAGCCCCGATAAAAGATCGGGGCTTTGCTTTTTATATCGATAAAGGTTATTGCACCGTATACCTGTAAACTTGTCTGCCCAGTTCGCCGGCAGCGTTTATACCTTCTACAATTACCTTATAGCTCCCCGGGCCATCAGCATTAAAGAAAGTAAAGGTTGATTTACCTTCAGTATCAGTTTTTACGCGTGGATCCCAGTAAACGGTGGTACGCAAATCAGGTAACTGGCTTGGGTTTGGCTGATCATATTTAGGCGAATAAAACTCGCGTACTTTATTAAAACCTTTAGGCGATATATTGGCAATAGAAGGGTTGTACTGCTTGCGCGATGTCCCTGTTTTCAGCATAATTAATAAATAACCGTTACCATCGCCGCCTAATGTGTTAATTAAAGCCTGGTTTGTTCTTACAACAACAATTTTTGCCACATCTTCTGGTTGTACACCACCATCCAATATCTCAGACATCTGGTCAGGGTCATCAATTCTGCGCCCGTCAAGTATAAGGCCCATAGCTCCTCTTGAACTTATCAGCTTGGTATAACCCGGGTTCGTCTCAACCCTAACACCGGCTATCCTTGCTTGCAGGCACATAGCAAGCGTTACACAGTTTGCTGCATCATCCCCAAACTTCACCACCTGGTCGGCAGATGCCTCGGGCACCCTAAACATACCCTGTGGGTTAATATTGGCATCTTCTTTAATCCTCCGGGCTTTGATACGTACTTCTTTTAGTCTTTGAACTTTATCCAACTGGCCGGTTTTCTCGTAGATATCGTCCAGCTTCTTGCCATTTTCGATATATGCTTTTAAGGTACCGGTGATGTTGGTGCTTATATCGCCCATATTAGGGTTTTTGCTCATGCGTAACCTTGGTAAGGTGTCTAACAGGATTTTAACCTTGTCACTGCCTGTAGCAGAGCGGGCCTGAACGGCAAACCTAACGCTATCAGTTAAAAATATGCCATCAAATTTAAAGCGGCCTTCGGCATCGGCAGTTGTTTTTTTGGCAATGCCTGCTCTTAGCGATACAAGGTCAACAGTAGCGTTTGGCGATACCTTCTTACCAAGGTTCATCACCTGCCCCGATACGCCAAAACCTAAACCTTCAGCCGCAAAAGCTGGTTTAGGAATAGTGCCAGCTGCAATTTCCTTCCACGCAAACCTGCGGTAGCCCTGTGTAAGCATCAGGTTATCCAAAGCTTTGTCTGCATCTTCGGTTTGGTTAGCAAAGTAGTAGTTAGGCTTTTCTATATATCCCTTTAAGTCAGAAGTTAACAGGATATTAGAGAAGATAGAACTTTCTGCGCTTTCATCAACTGGTACTTTACTTTCATCAATTACAGCTACCGAGAAGGTACCGGCAACGCTTTTGCCTTTACTGTCTTTGGCATCAAGATTTATGGCAACCTGCTCTCTTCCCTTATAAGTGGTTTTAGCAGTTTTGACGTTTAGCTGCATATGGTCATTCGTCCTGATAAAGGCAATGCGCTCATTTAATGGCTCGCCGGTATTACTAAACAGGGTAAACTGTGCTATACCGCTTGGAAATAGCTTTTTCTCTAACCATATAGAAGTTGTTGCCTTCGCAATTTTTACAGGTGATGCAAAAATGGTTTCGCCGCTTACCCGGGCAATGAAACCAACATTTGCCGCTGCTGCAACTTGTTTTGCCGAGGCGCCAATTCTTACCAGGATACTATCTTTATTAGGCTGATAAACGCTTAGCACATAGCCATCGTCGGCTACTTTTGGTAAGGCTACGGTTTTTGTTGTGCCGTTAGCCATTGTTATTTTTGCGGTGTAGGTTTTACCAGCTTCAGATCTTAACGGAAAGCTGCCCATGCCTGCATGTAAGGTTGTTATTTGTGCAACCTCGTTATTTGCCTCATCAACTATTTTTCCTGTTATAGGGGTGCCCAAACCATC
The DNA here is from genome assembly GCF_013087555.1 of Mucilaginibacter humi. NCBI lineage: Bacteria > Pseudomonadati > Bacteroidota > Sphingobacteriia > Sphingobacteriales > Sphingobacteriaceae > Mucilaginibacter > Mucilaginibacter humi. The sequence continues at coordinate 4,338 of NZ_JABFCR010000046.1, read as the reverse complement.
AACTCCAACGGCCTTAAATGCAACGCGCGAAGACAGTCCGGCAACCAGGTTCCCGCTTTCGGGGAAGAATTGTATATCGTTTGGTGTCAGGCTGGCCTTTATAGGAAAATCACGTTGTACATCATTTATAATAGTTCGGATGTAAGAGCCACTTAAGTTAACGCGTTTATCGTTCTCTATATTAATGCGCAGGCTACCCAGTGCATCAGTTTTAGCCGATCGGGTTTGAACTACTTTCTTATCTATAACTATTTGGTATTTTACATCTTTATCTGCCGGGGCTTTTCCGGCATCATTAGTGTAATTAAGTACGGCCGTTAAAACGGGCTTATTTCCAACTTCATTATATTGATAGTCAGCCTTGGTAACTATATTTTCGCTGGTTGGGCTGCCCACCGTAAAAGTTTTGTCGAAAAATAATCCTCGCCGGCGTTACGCATCCACTGCGTGTAAGCCCTAATGCGATAACTGCCTTCTTTAAAGTCATCACCTAAAGCAAACTCGCCTACAACCATGCCTGTTGTAATAGGGAGTTTAAGTGAACGGATAACAGAATCTTGCTCGGTAATAAAGTCTACATACAAAGCCCCGCTTAATGCTGATAGCTGGTGCCTGCTGCCAATGGTTACATAACCTTTAAACCAGATAGTGTCGCCAAGGGCATAGTAAGGTTTATCCATGTGCAGATAAACTTTTTCCTGCGGATTTGTGTCTGCCCACTTCTGTAAGGCCCCAACCAGTTTTTCAATAGGGTCGTCTGCTTTTGGCACAAATGCAAGAAGTAACAGGATCGAACACAATAGTCCGATAGAGAGAGAGAGTTTGTTTGATTTCATTATAATATAGGTATTAGGTTTTTCAAGGCGATTTAAGAGGCGTTGATCCTCTGAGAATCATTAATAGGTGTTTATGTTGTAAAAAAACACAAATTTATTGATAGATAAAAAAATTATTTTATAAAGATATTTTAACGCACTTAAATTCCTTATTCTTTTAAAGAATATTTAACGAGCTACCGTTAGTTTTTTTTAATTTTATAATGTGCCAGCATGTCCATTTTAAAGTATGTATTTAACATCATTAATTAACCTTAAAAAAGTACATTATATGTTAAAACTATAGAATCCATAGATATTTATGATTATCATGGGCAAAAACAGTGCAAAATCTCGTGTAAAAACCCCAATAAAACAGGTCTAAAGTCCGGATATTCAGCCCATAAATTCTCCTTTTTATACAGGAAAACCAATTAATAGGTACTTTTTCACCAATTATCAATATTATTTTAAAATTTATTTGGAACATATTAAATTTTTATTTGTATCATTGTCAAAGTGAATATTTGGCGACAGTAACATCCCATGTATTTACGACCAATTATAATACGACCAATTATATTTTTATTGCCCTAACAAAACCAATTTATTAACTATTATAAACCATACTATGATCAAAATTTTACAAAAACCCTTTGGAGTGAATCCTCCCGGCACTTGCTATCATTTTCTGAATAATAATAATCGACTGACTGGAGTTAGTACAGATTTTCGTTCAGGTAAATTTTAATAGTTCAATAAGCTAAAGAGATTTTTATCTGCATTTTATTCAATACCGGTAATCGATAGCATATACAGCTAGAACATTATTGAGTCGCGATTAAAATATCCCAACACAACAAACAATTAATAAATAGTTTTTTAATCAGTTAATACTTAATTATCTGTTATGCGCATTATTGCAATTATAACTTTCCTTGGTGTGCTATGTACAACAACGTACTCCTTTGGTAATACAGCTACTTATGGTCGTATCTCTAACCGAAGCTCAATTGCGAGTTTCCAAACAAAAGATACCACGCGTAAATCTGCTGTAGATTCGACAGCTATAGACACCGTAGCTGTAGGTGTTGTGGCTGCCAAGGCAACTATTTCGAAAAGACTTCAGTCTAAAACGAATAGTGTTGATCCTGTAAAGCTATCAACGTTCCCGGCCGTTTCCCTTCAACAATATTTAAAGGGCGAAGCTGCTGGTTTGTATGTACAAGAGCCATCCGGTGAACCCGAACAGTTCAAAACATGTTTATACATGGAACCTCACAGCCGTTGTTATCGCCGCGTGAGTTGTACTCAACTCAGCCTTTGATCGTATTGGACGGCGTTCCTTTGGTACAGGAGCATCCTTATGCATTTGATATTCAACAATATCAATATGACAGGATAGGCCCTGCAACTAACACGCTTGCTACAATCCAAATGGCTAACATCAAATCAATAGAAGTATTGAAAGGCTCGACGGTACCGCCATTTATGGTCCTAAAGGTGCAAACGGCGTTATTTTAATAACTACGAAGCCTGCCGGCACACGAAGAAGAATTACTTTTGACACTTACGGAGGTATAGCCACCCCAAGTCCGGTTACTACAATTAACGGTAAATTTGAGAATGATTTTAGAAGGCAGTTTTATAACAAATATACTGCTAACGGAAGTTTTACAGGCGATGACAACTATCCGTTGTTCTTGTCTGACTCATTAAGTAACGATTATTACGGCGCATCAAACTGGACAGACCGCTACTATGGTAGTTCAGCTGTTTATAGCGTAAACGCCAGTATAACCGGTGGTACAGAACTTGCAAACTTCCGCTTCTCATTAGGTGATACTAAGAGTGGTGGTATTGCGGATAACACTAACATGGACCGTTATGATACACGGTTTGTTATTAACATGAAACCATTAAACTGGCTTTCGTTTAGTGCGATGGTTAACGCTAACCGCATTTTACGTGATCGTAATAAAAATCTTCGCGACAGGTTTGCGCAGATCAATTATCTACCGGATCTAAGCACACCTTTAACCCCTAACAAGGCTAAGTATGAAGCTTATCTATCTCAGTTTAATGCCGCGTTTGATAACAATAAGACTAACTCGCTTAACGGATATGCTAAATTTGGCGTAGATCTGGGTAAATTTAAATTCATCACAACTTTAGCGACGGATTATAATGAAGGATACCGTGATATCTTCTATCCAAGAACGTTATTGCAAACCACTAACTACGCCTCTAACTACTTTGGTTACAACCAACGTTCTACTGTACAAAACGTTGCAACCTATAGCTATGATATCAATCCCGACAATAAATTCGACTTTACTTTAGGAAATGAATTTCAATGGGACTTTTTCAGGTACACCTATGGTTATGCTTACAAAGGAAGTAACGACTTTATTAAATTAAACTTGTTAAAGTCTGATCCGAATAAAGCAGACTATTTACTTCCTGATGGTGTATATAAACCACAACTTGTATACAAGTTCTTAGATAAAACAAGAAACAATCAAACATCTTTTTACGGAAAGGTAGATTATTCTTATAAAGCAAAGGTTAACTTATCTGTTTTATTGAGAGCTGATGCATCTTCAAATCAACAACCTACTAGCCGTTGGTTCTACTCGCCAGTAGTTACTGCAGGCTGGGATTTGAAAAGAGAATTTCTTCCAACTGCAAGCAGCATATCTGAATTAAAAATTCAGGGTAGCATAGGCAGAATGGGTAGATATGAAAACTTTGACAACTATGCTCAAGGTCCTCAGTATACTGCGTTTATCGGTTATACCGGTAACTTAATTACCCCGGGATATGACGGCTTAGGTACACTAACCCGCCCTTATACTGCCGGTTATGTTCCGTATAACTTAAAATGGGCTTATACAGATCAAGCCAGCCTTGGTTTAGACGGATCATTCTTAAACAATCGTTTATATTTAAGCCTGCTTGGTTACTACAAGCATGATAAAAATATGTTGTTAGGTGTACCTTCGGCAGCAGAGTATGGATATACTTCCATTATTCAAAACGGAATGGCTGTGCGTAACACAGGTATTGATGCAACTGTTATCAGCGGTGTTATAATGCCAGCGTGGTATCTTTTGTTTGGAAACTCGGTGGTTATAATGCCATCAGTAGCTGTATTACAAAAGTACGTTGGACATAGCACACCAAGGAAAGTTATAATTGCAGTAATGCGCACAAAGATAATTTAAACGTTAAAGCTATTTATTAATTGTTTTGTTGTGTTGGGATATTTTAATCGCGACTCAATAATGTTCTAGCTGTATATGCTATCGATTACACCCCATTATTGAATAAAATGCAGATAAAAGAAATCTCTTTAGCTTATTGAACTATTAAAATTTACCTGAACGAAAATCTGTACTAACTCCAGTCAGTCGATTATTATTATTCCAGAAAATGATAGCAAGTGCGGGAGGATTCACTCCAAGGGTTTTGTAAAATTTTGATCATAGTATGGTTTATAATAGTTAATAAATTGGTTTTG
>NZ_JABFCR010000044.1:0-27413 GCF_013087555.1 Mucilaginibacter humi | reverse complement strand
AAATGCAACACAACTGCCTCTTTCTACGTTAAAAGCACCAAACGAATTAATTGTTTAATTAACGCTGAATTAAGTGTACTTTTTTATTTAAAAAAATTTATAAATTTACCCCTATATATAATATTGTAAAAATATGAAAATACTTTTTACTTATGCTTTAGTATTGGTGAGCATTGTAGCATCGTTAAGCGGTTGTAAAAAACCTCCGAGGTCGCAAAAAACAGGAATACCTTATAATGATAAAAATACGGCTACTCTAAGTTTGCTCAGACCCACCCTGCTCCGGGGCCTGGTTTGATAGCAATTGAGGGCGGTACTTTTGTATTAGGTGGCAGTGCTGATCAGGATATCAATTTTGAGTATAACAACGTACGCAAAAGAGTAACCATCCCGGCTTTCTATATGGATGAGACTGAAGTTTCTAATCAGGATTGGTTGGATTACCTTCACTGGATAAGCGCTACATTCCCTGCTGACCATGAATTGTATTATAATGCATTGCCCGATAGTTTGGTATGGCGCAGGCCGTTATCATATAATGAACCCTACGTAAATAACTATTTACGTCACCCTGCCTTCCGAGATTACCCGGTTGTTGGTATCAGCTGGGATCAGGTTCAGGATTATTGCCAATGGCGTACAGATCGTACCAACGAATATATTTTACAAGGAAAAGGGATGATCATTAACCCTCGTGCTGCTAAAAAGGGCGCGCCGGCTACTGCTGCAAATGCTCAAAAGTTCCGTTTAATACAGATATGTATTTAAATAACCAGTTTAGGGGTGTTGGTATTGACGGCAAAAAGATGAAGGCCGACCTTAACGGCAAACCGGCAGCCGGACAGAAAAGGGCTGTTAGACCAGCTATTGTTGAGGATGGTATTTTAAAACCGGCTTACCGTTTACCTACAGAAGCCGAATGGGAATATGCTGCCTTAGCCTTAGCAGGTAATACCCAATTTGAAAACATTACCGATGGTAAAATATACCCATGGAACGGTTTAGGCGTGCGTTCTGCTAAAAAAGCTACCCGTGGTTTAATAATGGCTAACTTTAAACGTGGTGCCGGTGATAATGCCGGTGTTGGCGGATATTTAAATGATAAGGCCATGATCACCGCGCCTGTAAGGCAATATGTACCAAATGATTTTGGTTTATATAACATGGCAGGCAACGTTAACGAATGGGTGCAGGATACCTATCGCCAGATGACGTTTGAGGATGTAGATGATTTTAACCCATTCCGTGGTAATGAATTTGCCGACAAGCGTTTGGCCGACCCTGCAACGGGTAAGTATGCAAAAGACAAATACGGCCGCCCAATAAAAGACCCGGCTAAAGCTGCTAAAAAAATGAGCTATGCCGAGCTTATTGCTTCGCAACAACAAGGTGCTGCCGCTGGTACGCAAGGTGCTGCCGGTGCTCCGGTTACTGCTGCTACTCCTACAAAAGATCCGTTGGCAGGCAAAGCCTATAATGCGGATGCAAGAGGTTTTGCTGATACGGTTAATACCAGCTTATATGGCACAACAACTTTGGTAAGTAACCACTCTAAAGTTTACAAAGGCGGTTCATGGAACGATTTGGCTTACTGGTTAAACCCTGCTACCCGCAGGTTTATGAACGAAGATGATGCCAGTGCCGAAGTTGGTTTCCGTTGCGCTATGGACCTTGTAGGTGCACCAGAGATACACCCGGGAGGCAAACCACACTTCAGCATTAAGAAAACTAAGTTAAAGTAATACATGCAGACATAAAAAAAAGCGGCCTGAATTCAGGCCGCTTTTTTTATGAAAATTGCAGTAATATTTGCCCCTTCTCCACCTTATCTCCCGGCTTTATTTTTATCGACTTTAAAACCGCATCAACCGGCGATTTAATGATGTTCTCCATTTTCATGGCTTCAAGGATGAATAAACTATCGCCCTTCTGTATGGTCGCTCCTTCTTCAACAAAAACTTTTAGTACCAGCCACGGCATTGGCGCCTTTAGCTCGCTTATTTTGGCACTGGCTAAGCCTGTTAATCCCATTTTCTCAAGCAGTATATCAAATTGGTCTTTTGCTGTAAGGCTGTAGATATTATTGTTTACCCTGATTTGTGCAGTCTTTAAAGCTTTATCGAAACTTACCACTTCTACGTTATACGATTGTAATTGCTCAATAACATGCCAGGTTAACGGGCTTAATTGTTTGATATCGGCTTTTACCTTGTTATCGTTGATCGCCAACCCATCGCCGGTTTTCTCAATAGCATAATCAAACTTATTGTTTACTTTTAGCTGGTACATATAATTATTGGGTTAGTGCGTATTGAACAAGGTTAGCACCCATTTTAAGCGCTTTTAAACGACTTTCCGGGTGTCGCCAGCATAGGTTCCATAATCCTCCCAGCCATTCCCCAGATCGCATTCAAATGTATAATAGCAAACCAGCCTGCCTTTATATATCAGCCCAAAACCTTGCGGACGTTTACCATCATGCTCATGTATTTTAGGCAGCCCGTTTGGGAATGGATATTTTTGATGATAAATAGGGTAATTAGTTGGCAGCTCTACAAAATCAAGTTCGGGGAAAACCTTTTTCATTTGCGGGCGGATAAACTTGTCCAGCCCATAATTATCATCGATATGCAAAAATCCGCCGCCCATTAAATATTTTCGCAGATTGCCGGCTTCTGGTCCGAAAAAATAACGTTACCATGCCCGGTTAAAAAAACAAACGGGTAATTAAACAATTGGGCGCTGCCCGGTTCAACAATATCATCCTCGGCCTGGAAATTGGTTTTCAGGTTTTCGTTACAAAATTTTATCAGGTTGGGTAAGGCCGTCCTGTCACCATACCAATCGCCGCCGCCGCTGTATTTAAGCTTGGCCATTTTATAGGTAGGCGCGTTAAAGCTGCTCAAAAAAGCAGGATCAGGGCACTGACTATATAAGCGGATATTTTCATTTTAACGATTTAAAAAATTCACCTCAAAGCAGGCTTCCAACGCGGCGGTTTCTGTACGTAGCCTGCTTTCACCTAAAGTTATGGCTTTATATCCATTATGCAAAGCGCTGTCAATTTCGGCTGGTGAAAAATCGCCCTCGGGGCCAATCAGTATTAAGTATTTCCCATGCCTGATAAGTTCTGCCTTTAGGCTTGCTTTTCACCATCCTCGCAATGGGCAATAAACTTTTGACCATCAAAAGACTGTGCTAAAAATTTACTAAAAGCAATAGGCTCATTTAATATAGGGTGATATGCTTTTAGCGATTGCTTTATAGCTGCGGTTATAATTTTGTTCAGGCGCTCGGTTTTAGCTTCCTTACGTTCAGATCGCTGGCATATTATTAATGATATTTCATCAATGCCTATCTCGGTAGCTTTTTCCGGAACCATTCCAAACGGTCGAGATTTTTGTTGGGGCGATAGCGATATGTAGATAATGATTGCGCTTACTGTATTCCGTTACAACATTGGTAATTTGCAGGATGGTTCTTTTAGGATGCGCATCTTTAATTTGGGCGGTATACAAGCCACCCTTGCCATCAATCAACTGTACTTCTGCGCCTACCTCTAACCGCAAAACACGTACAGCATGCTTGCTTTCCTCTTCGTTAAGAAAGTACTGGGGATGTGAAGGGGTAATATCAGGCGTATAAAAAAGATGCATTTTTAGAATCAAGAGTCGAGAATCAAGAATCAAGGCTGGAATTTTTTTGCTGATTGTGCAGTCTTGATTCCCGGCTCTTGCTTCTTACTTCTAATTAGTGTAAATCTACTGTATCCTCTTCGTTTATCAGCAATTCTAATTTAACCGATTCAATATTCTGATCAGATTTTTTCAATACGGTAATGTTGTACCCGTTTGCTTCTTTCTGCTCGCCAACATCAGGGATCTTACCAAAAATATCACCTAACCAACCGGATACGGTATCGAAATCACCATCTTCCGGCAGATCGTGCGGCAGGTGGCCGTTTACATCATATATCGGCGCCGGGGCGTTCACAATAAATTCACGGTCGTTAAGTGCTTCGACAATTGGCTTTTCCTCGTCGTACTCATCCCGGATCTCGCCTACCAATTCTTCAACAATATCCTCCAGCGTAACCATACCCGCCGTACCGCCAAACTCGTCGGACACGATAGCTATCTGGATGCGTTTTTGCTGCAGTTCGGCCATCAGGTCGTTTATCTTTTTAGTTTCGGGGATAAAATATGGCTTGCGGATAATATCCTTCAAAACAATCTCCTCGTTACGTGCCAGCAATGGTAAAATATCCTTGGCGTGTACAATACCAACTATCTTGTCAATAACCTCGTCATAAACCGGCAGGCGCGAATAGCCTTCAGTTATCAGAATCTCTAACAATTCTTCTTTAGATGTCTCAATCTCGATACCTGATATTTTAGTGCGCGGTACCATGATGTTTTTACCACGCGCTCGTTAAAATCAAATACGTTTTGGATCAGCTCGTGCTCGTTCGAGTCTAAAGCTCCCGTTTCTTTACCCTGCTCTAATAAATACTGTAATTCTTCTGAGCTATGGTGCGCTTCGCCGCCTTCTAAAGTAGCAATACCAAATAGTTTTAAAATAAAATTAGCAAACCCGTTTAATAGCCAGATCAACGGCCTGAAAACTACAAAGAAAAACCTAAGCGGAACAGAAACTGCAAGCGTGGTACGTACAGATTTTTGTATCGCTATTGATTTTGGGGCCAACTCGCCAAATACGATATGTAAAATAGTGATTGACGAGAAAGCCAGGATGTGGCTGGCCGTAATAAAGCCGAGGAGTAAGCGTTATGCCAAAAGCTAAAAAACAGCGTATAACCACATTGGTAACCACCTCTTCGCCCACCACACCTAAACCCAGTGACGCTATGGTAATACCCAATTGGGTAGCGGCTAAATACCCGTCTAAGTTATGCAGGATACCGCGTGCTACTTTGGCAACGGCACTGCCTGATTTGGCTTTAATTTCAATTTGCGAACCGCGAACTCTAACCATGGCAAACTCGGCGGCGACAAAAATCCGTTAAGCAAAACCAAAAATATGGTAGCGAGTATGTAGAAGGTACTTATTTCGTAATGTTCAGGGCCCATCAATTAATTATTGGTAAACGGGGAAAGTAGACTTATATAGCTCTATACTTTCGTTAATTACTTTCCGGGCATATTTCTTGCCAAGCATATGCTCGATGGTTACGTTTTTATCTTCAAGTATTTTATAGTCTTTAAAGAAACGTACGATCTCTTTCATGGCATGGGGCGGTAACTCCTGTAAATCGTTAATATAATTTACTGACGGATCATTCTTTGCTACCGCGATGATTTTATCGTCCTGTTCGCCATTATCAACCATATGCATTACACCCACTATCTTGGCTTCAATGATAGCCATCGGGAACACATCAATAGAACATAATACTAATATATCCAGCGGATCTTTATCATCACAATAAGTTTGCGGTATAAAGCCATAGTTAGCAGGATACATTACTGATGAAAACAGTACCCTGTCCAGCTTTAATAAGCCCGACTCTTTATCAATTTCATATTTAGCCTTTGATCCTTTAGGGATTTCTATTACAGCGTTTACAAATTCAGGGATGTTATCGCCCGGCGAAACCTGGTGCCATGGATGTTGTGTACTCATTTATCTATTATATATTTAATTTTCGCTTTTCACCATTCGCTTTTTTAAGAAAGCAAAAACCAGCGGAATTGTTGTAATTATTATTAATCCTATTACTACGTATTCAAGGTAATCTTTTAATTGCGGATATCGCCTGCCTAAAAAGTACCCGGATAAAATAAAACTATTTACCCGGTAATACTACCTACTAAATTGTAAATGGTAAATTTCTTAAAATCTACTTTTACTACGCCTGCAAAGATAGGGGCAAAAGTTCTTATTATTGGGAAAAATCTGCCTAAAACTAATGCCATACCGCCATGTTTTGCATAAAACTCTTCGGCTATTATAACATAACGCTTTTTAAAGAACAACGAATCGTTTTTATTGAATAACATTGGCCCCGTTCGGTAACCAAACCAATAGCCTGTATAGTTGCCCAAAACACCCGCTAATATTACCGACAATATTAACGTGCTCAATGATACATCTATCATCCCGGATGAACATAACAAACCGGCCATGAATAATAAATAATCACCGGGCAAAAAGAAACCGAAAAAAGACCTGTTTCAGCAAAAACTACAATAAGCAGGAAATAAAACCCTCCCTTACTTAAAATGGATTGAGCGTCCGTTAAATTTTGCAGGTGTTCCCAAAAATTTTCCATTCACTATATTTGTAAAACTACAAATATTAAATTAAAAATTTGCGGAGATTTTGATGGCGTATTAAATAAGACCGCTTAGTTGCCTCACCCCAACCCCTCTCCAAAGGAGAGGGGTTTAAACGGCTGATAGATTCAGCGCATTTTATGCCCTTATATTTTAAGATCATTAAATTAAAGTTATCGCTTTGCATCGAAGCCCTCTCCTTTGGAGAGGGTTGGGTGAGGCTAAATAAGACCGCTTACCAATTGCGGATAAACACCAATTACTATGGTTGCCAATGCCGCAAAGCCCAATACAAAAATATAATACGGTGGTACCGCTATCTGCTCACGCTCGGCACTGCGGAAGTACATGGCTACAATAACCCTGAAGTAATAGAAGATGCTTATAATTGCGTTTATAACAGCTATTACCAGTAACACAATATGATATTGAGACATCACCATGTTAAAGGCAAAAAACTTACCTATAAAACCTGCGGTAAGCGGTATACCGGCTAATGATAACATAGCTATTGTTAAGACAAATGCCAGAACGGGTTTTTCTTACCCAACCCGTTAAAGCTGTCAAAACTATCTCCGTTAGTTTCCTGTTGGATCAGTATTAGTGCGCCGAAGGCAATAATAGATGCAATAGAATAAGCAGTAGCATAAACCAATATGGTATTTGCCGAGTTTGCACCCAATGCTACAATAGCGAATAATAAATATCCGGCGTGCGAGATACTTGAATAAGCCAGCATCCGCTTAAAGCTTTGCTGATATAGTGCGGTGATATTCCCTAAGAATAAAGTTATAACCGCGATAGCAATTATCCCCGGCTGCCAGATGTTTGTTATTAATGGGAAGCAGGTTGCAAACAAGCGCAAAAATGCGGCAAAGCTGGCTGTTTTTGCAACTGTTGACATGAACGCGGTTATTAATGATGGTGAACCTTCGTAAACATCAGGTGTCCAGAAATGGAACGGTGCCACACCTACTTTAAAGCATAAACCTACGATCACCAATATTACCCCGGTACAAAGCAGTGGGGAAATTGCCTGATGCGTTATTACATAGTTTTGAATATTCTCCAGACCAAATGAACCGCTTGCGCCATATATTAAAGTGAAACCAAACAGTAAGAAGCCGGTTGAAAATGCGCCCATGAGGAAGTATTTCAGTGCTGCTTCATTTGATGCAAAATCGTTCTTTTTAATACCTGCCAATATGTATAAGCTTACCGACATGATCTCGATACCGATAAACAGCATGGTTAAGTTATAGTAAGACACCATTACAATTATCCCCGCCAGTGAGAATAAAATGATAGCGTAATACTCGGCTACGTGATTGCTTATCTTTTCAAAATAGCCTTTGGAAAGTAGAAGTATTAATATAGTTGACAGGATAGCAACCGATGAAAAAGCGATAGAGAAGTTATTGAATAACATCATACCATGATAGATAGGCACGGCACCATTGTTCCATTGCGCTACTGCTAAGCCCAATGCAACAAGCAACCCAATAATAGTTACCGGCAGCAACGCTTTTTGCATTTTATATAAACCTAAATACAAAAGCACAATAGGTAAAACAGATATGACAATTAAAGTATTCATGATTAAAACTTACCTGATATTTTTACAGTGTGTATTAAATTATCTACCGCTGCTGCTGATAGGTGCAGTATAGGCTGCGGATAAACGCCTAAACCAATTATTAATATGCAGATAATAACAAGTACTATTTTCTCTGACCCATGGATATCTGCAAACGTAGCGGTTAACTGGTTGGTTGTACCCTGCATTACATTTTTGTACATACGCAGCATATACACTGCTCCAAAAATGATAGTTAAGCCTGCTACGGCAGCAAACCAGATATTAAATTGATATACACCGTTCAATAATAAAAACTCGCCTATAAAACCATTGGTTAACGGCAGGGCCACTGTACCCAGCACAATAATTAAAAACTTAACTGCAAACTGTGGCGCAACTTTAGCAATACCGCCTAACTGGCCAATATCGCGCGTGCCTAAACGGGTGCTGATGATATCCCAGATAAAGAACATACCCACTACGTTTATACCATGGCTAACCATTTGTATCATGGCGCCTTGCACTCCACGGGTATTCCGGCAAATATACCGGCTGCAATTAAGCCAACGTGCGCTATTGATGAGTAAGCAACCAAACGCTTACCATCGGTTTGTTTAAAGGCGATAATTGATGCGTAAACCACGCCTATTACCGCTAACACCATTATTAATGTTTGCCAGGTTATAAAACCTATCGGCGCAATAGGGATCATCCAACGGATAACACCGTAAATACCCATTTTAAGCATGATACCTGATAACATCATGGTACCTGCTGATGGCGCTTCGGTATAAGTATCGGGCTGCCGGTATGGAACGGGAACAACGGCATCTTGATAGCAAATGCCAGAAAGAATGCCCAGAATACAAGTCCCCGGTGATCTTTAGTTATTGCAGTACTTGCGTAAAATTCATGCAGATCATAAGTTTGGCCTGCCGACTGGAAGTACATATAAATAATAGCCAGCAACATAAACAGCGAGCCTGCAAATGTGTAAATGAAGAATTTGATGGTGATACGGATCCTGTTTTCGCCGCCCCAAAGCGAGCAGATGAAATAGATAGGTATCAATGCTGCTTCCCAGCCTACGTAAAATAAGAAACCATCCAATGCAGTAAATACAACCAGCATGCCGGCCTGCATAAACAATATTAATGCGTAAAATACATTGGCATTTTTATATTGATGCTTGTAGGTAGTTAAAATTATCAACGGGACAAGTACGGTAGTTAATAATACCATAACCATGCTGATACCATCAATACCGGCATTAAAGTAAGCGCCTATTTGCGGTATCCGAGGGAGCTTCAACTTCAAATTGTGTGGTAGCATCAGGTACAAACTTTGCCAGAATACACCTGCAATTGCCAGCTCAATAACAGAGAAAAATAATGCCGCGTGTTTAGCTGTTTCATTCTTAAACAGAAGAACAGCAAGCGCCGCAAGTACCGGCAAAAATATTAATATACTAACCGTCATTTTATATTGTAAACAATTTTAAACTATATAGTAAAATGGCAACAATGCCAGCAACCATCATAAATATGTAGAACCCTACGTTACCGGTTTGCAGTAAACGTAAGCCTTTGCCCGATTCAACAGCGCTTTTGCCTATGCCGTTAACCAAACCATCAATACCTAAACGGTCGACAACGTTATAGAAGAACACAGACAATGCATCCAGCGGTTTACGGATCAGGAAATCATATATCTCATCGATATAAAATTTATTGTAAGATAAGTTAGCCAGTAAACCACGTTCTTGTGTATCCTCAACCGGAACGTGCGCACCTTTAACATATTTTACATAAGCGTATACCATAGCTATTAATGCCCCAAGTACTGATGTACCCATCAAGATCCATTCGGTGTTGTGGCTTAATTCGTGTTCGCCTAATATCTTGTGCGATTCTTCAAATACGGGTGCCAAATAAGCGCCTAATTCATGATGTCCGCCCATTACCGCAGGTACGCCTATCATACCACCGATGGCAGATAATATAGCCAGTACGATCAATGGAATAGTCATGCTTGGCGGCGACTCATGTAAATGATGCTCCTGCTCGTGCGTCCCGCGGAATTTGCCCCAAAAAGTAAGGTACATCATCCGGAACATATAGAATGACGTCAGCATGGCCGTAATAACACCTATCACGTAAAACACAGTACTGTGTGCATAAGCTGCTGCTAATATTTCGTCTTTTGAGAAGAACCCAGAGAATGGCGGGATACCTGCGATAGCAATAGTACCAACCAGCATGGTTACAAAAGTAATTTTGATCTTACCGCTTAAGCCACCCATTTTGCGCATATCCTGCTCGCCGCTCATGGCGTGGATAACAGAACCCGCACCCGGGAATAATAAGGCCTTAAAAAAGCGTGGGTTAATACGTGGAAGAAAGATCCGGTAAAGGCACCAACGCCTAAACCCAAAAACATATAGCCTAATTGTGATACAGTTGAGTATGCCAGTACTTTCTTAATGTCAGTTTGTGTTAAGGCTATCAATGCCGCGAAAGCTGCGGTTAATAATCCTATGATCGCAATAACCTCCATAGTTTGCGGAGCCATTGTGAAAAGGATGTTGGAGCGGGCTATCATATAAATACCAGCTGTAACCATCGTAGCCGCGTGGATCAACGCTGATACCGGGGTTGGGCCGGCCATCGCATCGGGCAACCAGGGTAAATAATGGCAATTGTGCCGATTTACCTACCGCGCCAACAAACAATAACAGCGTTATCAATACAAAAGGTGCACCCGGGGTGGTTAAAGCTTTGCCAAAAACATCAGCGTAAGCTATACTACCGAAGGTGTTAAATATTAAAAAGATACCGATAAGGAAACCTAAGTCGCCAATACGGTTCATAACAAATGCTTTCTTGGCGGCATCGGCATAACTTGGGTTGGTATACCAGAAACCTATCAACAGATAAGAGCATAATCCCACACCTTCCCAGCCAATAAACATGATCAGGTAGTTTGATCCCATCACCAGTAAAAGCATAAAGAAAACAAACAGGTTAAGGTAAGCGAAAAACTTACCAAAGCCGTCATCATCATGCATATAGCCTACCGAATACAGGTGAATTAAAAACCCACCCCGGTAATTATCAGCAACATAATTGAGCTTAGCTGATCGACCAAAAATGAGAAATTAACCTGTAACGAACCTACAGTAAACCAGTTAAACACATCAACATTAATAGCTTGTCCGGTTGATTTTACCGGAAAAAAGCAGCTATACTTAAGCCAAATGATAGTAAAACCAGCAAGCTGCCAATAAAGCCAATAACGCCTTTTGATAGTGTATTGCGGCCAAGGCCGTTAATAACGAAACCGGCTAACGGTAATAAAGGAATAAGCCAGATGTATTTCTCCATTTTATTAAGTCGTACGTTTAACGTTGTACGTAGTACGTTTTTTCTTTTGTTTAACTATATATCAAATCCGAAATCGAAAATCCGATTCCGAAATCAATCTACCATTTCAATCTGTTCAGCACGTTAATGTCTATCGAGTTTGTGTTGCGATAGATCATTACAATTATAGCCGTGCCAATTGCTACTTCGGCAGCAGCCGGGGCCATTATAAAAAATACAAATACCTGCCCGCTCGGGTCGTTTGAATAAACAGAGAAAGCTGTTAATAACAGGTTCACCGCATTTAGCATCAGCTCAACCGACATAAATATTACGATAGCGTTACGGCGAACTAATACCCCAATTACGCCTATCGAAAATATGACCGCGCTTAATATAATATAGTGGTTAAGCGGTACAAGGTGCATTGCGTTTGTTAAATTCTGCATTATACTGTAGTTTTTGGGTCTTTAGTAGCCAATAATACAGCACCAACCATTGCTGATAAAAGCAATACAGATGATACCTCAAAAGGCAATAAATACTCGTTAAACAATGTCTTTCCTAAATTTTTTACCGTGCCCGGTTTGGATCCTTAAGTACAACCGGGTCTGAAATCCCTAAAGCACGTATGGAGGCTATAATAGTCACCAAAAAACAACCGCCGCCAATTACGGCTGCAATTTTTACCAGGTTTGATTTGGGTTGCTCGCTTTCCTTGTTAAGGTTCATCAGCATCAGCGTATACAGGAACAACACCAGTATCGCTCCCATATAAACTATAAAGTTTACAATAGCTAAAAACTGTGCGTTTAATAAAATGTAGTGTATGGTAAACGTAAAGAACGTTAAGATCAGGTAAAGTATGCTATGCACCGGATTTTTGGCAGTGATCACCAAAATAGCGAAGAATACGGATAAAAACGCGATGAAGTAAAATGTATTCATTTGTTATCTATTACAAAATACCCTACCCTTAATATTAAGATGGGCAAAGGTATAAAACTTCTTATTGATTTAACGGAGCCTCTACTAATTTGTCTTTGCCGTAAATAAAATCCTTCCTTAAATAGTCAGACGGTACTATATCGCCATCTAAATAGATAGCTTCTTTAGGGCACGCTTCTTCGCAAAGGCCGCAAAAAATGCAACGCAGCATGTTTATCTCATAAACAGCAGCATATTTTTCTTCACGGTATAAATTCTCTTCACCCGGCTGGCGCTCTGCAGCTATCATGGTTATGGCTTCAGCAGGACATGATAATGCGCACAAGCCGCAAGCGGTGCACCGTTCTTTACCATTCTCATCGCGCTTAAGCGAGTGCATTCCACGGAAATTTTCGGAAAACTCACGTTTTTCTTCCGGGTAAGCAATAGTTACCGGCTTTTTAAAAAAGTGGCTTATTGTAATTCCCAGTCCTTTTACTATTGCAGGCAGATAAGAGCGCTCTAAAAAATTAAGCGGCTTGTTATCAACTTGTTTTCTTTTATTACTTAACGGCTCCATCTTATCTGTTTATTAAAGTAATAACAATACCGGTTACAACTATGTTAGCTATTGCCAACGGGATTAAAGTTTTCCAACCCAGATCCATTAACTGGTCATAACGGAAACGCGGGATAGTCCAACGTACCCACATGAAGAAGAATATGAATAAAAATATCTTGGCGAACATTAAAACAACGCCCAATATTACGGCCGCGTTTGCACCGGCATGCGCTGCCATCCAATCCATAAACGGATAATTATATGCGCCCCAATAAAGCGTAACCATCACCGCCGATGATATGAACATGTTAATGTATTCGGCAAACAGGTAGAAACCTAATTTCATTGACGAGTACTCGGTATGATAACCACCAACCAACTCCGTTTCGCACTCGGGCAAGTCAAACGGCGAACGGTTAGTTTCGGCAAAAGCGCAAACCGGGAACAGTATAAAGCCAAATGGCTGATATATTACGTTCCAGTGCCAACCGTGTTGTTGCTCGGCAATTTCGCGCAGACTTAAAGTACCTGTTACCAATAATAAGGCTATGATGGATAATCCCATCGAAATTTCATAGCTGATATTTTGCGAAGCCGCGCGGATAGCGCCCAATAAAGAGTATTTATTGTTTGATGCCCAACCGCCTATCATTATACCATAAACGCCTAACGATACTACACCGAAGATATAAAGGATCCCAACGTTAATATCGGCAACTTGCAAATCAATAACATGCGAGCCTATAACCAGTTGCTGTCCCCACGGAATAACGGCGGAGCCTATACAAGCTGTCATGATAGCCAGTGACGGGCCTACAATAAACAGGAAGCTGCTGGCATTGGTAGGGATGATCTCTTCTTTCAAAAACATTTTGCCACCATCTGCAAGTGGTTGTAAAATACCCCACGGGCCGGCACGGTTAGGGCCAACACGGTCCTGCAAAAATGCCGCTATTTTACGCTCGGCATAGGTAGAATACATTGCTATCACCAGGGCTTATCGCAAAAATGATAACAACTAATATAAATTTAACTATGATGTCTGCTAATTCCATTATAAGCGTGTTTCGCGTTCAAATTGTTCTTTATTAGCCTCTTGCAATACAGGGTTGGGTTTAACAACCGGCAACGGTTTCAATGTTTCGTAATGATTTGAGCTGATAACTGATTTATGCGATACTTTGCGCGGGCCTTCTATTACCCAATCGGCCGTTTTCTTTTTATCAAAGCGGCAGGTATTGCAAATAAAATCTTCAACCTCGCCATAAACATCCTTACGTGCGGTAACTCGTAAAACGTCTTCGCCTTTGTACCAAAGGGTTACTTTACCATTACATTTTTCGTGATCGCAATCGCGGTGAGCCTCAACCGGCTTGGTAAACCAAACACGGTTTTTAAAGCGGAAGGTCTTATCAGTTAACGCGCCTACCGGGCAAACATCAATAACGTTACCAGAGAAATCATTATCAACAGCTGCGTGGATATAAGTTGAGATCTCAGAGTGGTCTCCCCTGTTCATGATACCGTGGATACGGTGATCTGTTATCTGGTCGGCAACATACACGCAACGGTAGCAAAGGATGCAACGCGTCATGTGCAGCTGGATCTTATCGCCAATATCAATACGGTTAAATGTACGGCGGTCAAACTCATAACGGGTTTTAACCACACCATGCTCAAAACTTAAGTCTTGCAGGTGGCATTCGCCGGCCTGGTCGCATACCGGGCAATCCAACGGGTGATTGATCAATAACATTTCCACCACACCTTTACGTGCCTCAATAACTTCGGGCGAGGTAATGTTTTGCACTTCCATACCGTCCATTACGTTGGTACGGCATGACGCTACCAGCTTAGGCATAGGACGCGGATCTTTTTCAGACCCTTTGCTCACCTTTACCAAACAAGTACGGCATTTACCACCGCTACCGGCCAGTTTAGAATAGTAGCACATAGCAGGCGGCACAATATCACCACCTATAATCCTCGCGGCGTTTAGGATGGATGTTCCGTCTGGTACCTCTACTGATATTCCGTCTATCGTTACTTTCATTGACATTTTATATTAGTCAAGTTTTCTTATTTATTCCTTTTTGTCATGTTAAGCGTAAGCAAAACATCTTATTCACTTTGCTTGTCGCTTGTTGAAGATCCTTCGCTATCGCTCAGGATGACAAACTTCTTTATTATGCCGTAGCTTCCGGTTTCGGTGCTGGCGCTGGCAATGGATCAGCATAATGTGCTAAACCATAATTCCTTGTTGTTGCCTCGTTTGGATGCGACACATGCCACTCAAACTCATCGCGGAAGTGGCGTATAGCACTGGCTACGGGCCATGCTGCCGCGTCACCCAGCGGACAAATGGTATTACCTTCTATCTTTTTAGATACATCAACCAACAGGTCCATATCGCTCATGCTGCCATGACCGTTCTCTAAACGGTGTAATACTTTCTCCATCCAGCCTGTACCTTCACGGCAAGGCGAACATTGTCCGCAGCTTTCATGGTGATAAAAACGGGCGAAGTTCCGGGTGTTACGTACAATACATTGGTCTTCATCAAAAGCGATAAAACCGCCTGATCCCATCATACTGCCACTAACAAATCCTCCTTCTGATAAAGACTCATAGCTCATCAGACGCGGTTCGCCGGCTGCTGTTTTAAAGAAAAGGTTAGCCGGCAAAATCGGTACAGATGAACCACCTGCGACAACCGCTTTTAAACGTTTGCCGTTAGCTATGCCACCGCAATATTCGTCACTGTATAAGAACTCTTCAACCGGCAGGCCAAGGTCTATCTCATAAACACCCGGTTTATTAAGGTTACCGCCTGCAGATATTAGTTTGGTACCGGTACTGCGGCCGATGCCTATTTTAGCATACTCCTCACCGCCATCATTAATGATAGGCACAACAGCAGCAATTGATTCAACATTATTTACCACGGTAGGGCAGCCATACAAACCCGCAATAGCCGGGAATGGTGGTTTGATACGCGGATTACCACGTTTGCCTTCCAATGATTCTAAAAGCGCGGTTTCTTCGCCGCAGATGTAAGCACCACCACCGGGTTGTACATACAGCTCCGTGTCGTAACCCGTGCCTAATATGTTTTTTCCCAGAAAACCGGCAGCTTTAGCTTCGGCAATAGCTTTTTCAAGGATCCTGATCTGCGGCATCATTTCGCCGCGAACATATATGTATGATACTTTAGCGCCTAAGGCAAAACTCCCCACTATCATCCCTTCAATTAAGGCATGAGGAATGTAAGTCATCAGGAAACGGTCCTTAAATGTTCCGGGTTCAGATTCATCGGCATTACAAACCGGGTAACGGGCAACGCCTTCCGGCTTAGCCAGAAGCCCCATTTCATCCCGGTAGGGAAACCCGCACCGCCACGGCCGCGCAAGCCCGACTTTTTAACTTCTTCCACCACTTCATCAGGCGTCATCTGTTTCAAAGCCTTCTCTACTGATCTGTAACCACCTTTTTGACGGTACACATCAAAAGTATTGATGCCGGGTACGTTAATATGTTCTAAAAGTAATTTGCGTCCCATCTTAATATATTTTGCCCGTTTCCTTATAGTAATTAATATGCTGCCAAACGCGTACGCCAACAGCAAGTACTACCAGGATAATCTTGTAAGTAATTTCAATTCCCGGAAAAGGATTATAATCGCCCGGCAGCAGTAACAATACAACTAATATTGCATAAGTTACATCCCTTACTATCATCCATCCTTTAGCTGTCATCCGCTTTTAAAAATACCTTCCGGTTTCGTTATAATAATTTATGTGTCTTACTACACAACTGGCAAATGCTACAATAAGCAGCGGTACCAGTATAATTCCATTCTCTTTTAATCCGCCTGTTATAAATACTAAAATTAAACCTAATGCAAATAATGAATCTCCAATTATCACGTTTGCATTGTCCATTCCATTTAGTACTTATTTTCCTTTCGCCCTCAAATCAGCTATCAATTGATCAACAGATTCGTTGGTTAGCTTTTCATAGAAAGTATATTCAGGGCCTATTTGTAAAACAGGTGCATAGCCGCACGCTGCTAAACATTCAACTCCGCGCCAGCTAAACAGGCCGTCGGCAGTAACTTCGCCTTCTTTAACACCTAACTGCTGCTCAATATGGTCCATTATTTTTCGGCACCAACCAGGCAGCAGGGCCCGGTGCGGCAAACCTCCAAAACGTATTTGCCTTGCGGGCGTAAAAAATACATGGTATAAAATGAGGCTACTTCGTAAACCTCAACAGGTTGGATCCTCAAATATTCGGCAACTTTATCCATTGCCGCCGGGCTGGTCCAGCCATACTCGGCCTGTACCAAATGTAGTATAGGTAGCAATGCGGATTTTTGTTTCCCTTCGGGGTAACGGCTTACAATATCAGCAAACTTAGCTGTTAGCTCAGCCGAAAATTCAACCGGCTCATAGGCGGTGTCTTCAACTCTAAGCATCTAATTCTCCGGCTATAACGTTTAAACTACTCATGTTTATGATCGCGTCAGATAGTAACATGCCCCTACTCATGGGTGCATACATCTGATAATTAATAAAGCTTGGCCTGCGGAAGTGCAAACGGTAAGGCGAGCGTCCGCCATCGTTAATTAAATAGAAACCCAACTCGCCGTTAGCGCCCTCAACCGAGTGATATACTTCGGTATTTGGCGTAGGTATCTCGCCCATCACAATTTTAAAGTGATAGATCAATGCTTCCATGTTATTGTAAACTTCCTCTTTTGGAGGCAGGTAAAACTCAGGTACATCAGCATGGAAAATATCTGAGGGTTCTTTTTCCAGCTTTACCAAAGCCTGTTCAATTAAGCGAAGGCTTTGCCACATTTCTTCATTACGTACCAGGAAACGGTTGTAAACGTCGCCGTTCTCGCCAACAGGTACTTCAAACTCAAAATCTTCGTATGACGAATAAGGGTTCATCGCCCTAACGTCGTAATCTACACCGGCAGCACGCAGTAACGGACCGCTCCAGCTAAAGCTTAACGCTTCTTCGGCAGTTACCGCTGCAACGCCTTTGGTACGGTCAACAAATATGCGGTTACGGTTAAATAACGATTCAAATTCTTTTAGCGTCTTAGGGAAATCAACCAAAAACTTACGAAGCTTAGCGAAAGCTATGGCGTTAAAATTACGCTCGAAACCACCGATACGCCCTATGTTAGTTGTTAAACGCGAACCGCAAACTTCTTCATAGATCTCATAAATAGCTTCGCGATACTCCATCATGTATAGGAAACCCGTAAACGCGCCGGTGTCAACACCTAATACACCGTTACATACAATGTGGTCGCTGATACGGGCAAGCTCCATTACAATTACGCGCAGGTAATCTACACGTTTGGGGGTGGTGATGCCCAACAGTTTTTCAACCGTCATGTGCCAGCCCATGTTATTTATGGGTGATGAGCAATAGTTAAGCCGATCTGTTAGTGGTGTTATCTGATAAAATGGCCTGTGTTCGGCAATCTTCTCGAAAGCGCGGTGGATGTATCCGATGGTTGATACGCCGCTAACAATTCTTTCGCCATCTAACTGCAGTACGTTTTGAAATACACCATGCGTAGCCGGGTGCGTTGGCCCTAAGTTTAGGGTCGATAGTTCGTTCTGCGGATCGTTATCTGTATATACCGGATGGTTCTGCATCTTTTATCTTCCGAAAAAATAATCTTTTTATCAACACGGTTAGGGTCTTCCAACGGGAACTCTTTTCTCATCGGGAAGGCCGTCATGTCGTCAACATTTAATATTCTGCGCAAATCTGGGTGGCCGTCAAATATCACCCCGAAAAGGTCATACGTTTCGCGCTCCATCCAGTTAGCGCCTTCCCATAGCGTTGTAGCTGTTGGGATATGGCAATTTTCGCCGTCAATAAATACCTTGATACGGATACGTACATTATTAACCAGGCTATGCACATGGTAAACAACACCGATGGTCTTTTCTGGTCAGGATAGTGTACAGCGGTGATATCCGTCAAATAAATAAATTGAAGGGTGGGGTCGTTTTTATAAAACCTAATAAGGCAGTGATGGTTTCGGCATTAGTTTCAACAGTCAGCAAACCGTAAGGGTCGCCTAAAGTGATAATTTGCCCCTCAAATTTACTATTGATGCTTGCTAAAAGCTCTTCGTTAGTTATCTTACCCATTTACTGTATACCGTATGAAGCTAATAGTTTTTGGTACTCAGGAGTATCCCTCCTGCGTGTCGATTCTGTTTTAACCAATTCCTGTATGTGCATAAAGCCATCAATAATAGCTTCGGGGCGTGGCGGGCAACCCGGTACATAAACGTCAACCGGGATGATCTCATCTATACCTTGCAAAACCGAATAAGTATCAAAAATACCACCACTTGATGCGCAGGCGCCGACAGCCATAACCCAACGCGGCTCAGCCATTTGCAGGTAAACCTGGCGCAATACCGGGGCCATTTTCTTAGCAATGGTACCCATCACCATTAACAGATCGGCCTGCCGCGGTGAGAAACTTAAACGCTCAGCACCAAAACGCGACAGATCATAATGCGAAGCCATGGTAGCCATAAACTCAATACCGCAGCATGATGTTGCAAAAGGTAATGGCCATAAAGAATTTGCACGGGCTAAACCTACCGCTTTATCCAGCGAAGTAGCAAAAAATCCTGATCCTTCTACACCGGCAGGAGCACCAACTATTTGAATATCACTCATGAAATCTATTACTACAAATTTCTATCCAAAAACTTGAATAGAAAGCGCAAATTTATGATAAAAAACCTTGTATTTAGTACACTATTAATGACAGGAAATATATTTAGAATAATTCTAAACAAATACTATCAGCAAGGTAGGGTAAGTTGTCGAAGCGCTAATTAATCCCAGTTTAAAGCGCCTTTTTTTATGACATAGATGAAGCCTGCCAGCAGCGTAGCCATGAATATAAACATTTCATACATACCACTTGCACCAAGTTCCCTGAAGTTTACTGCCCATGGATACATAAAAATCACTTCCACATCAAACAATACAAAAAGGATAGCTACCAGAAATATTTGATGGAAATAGGTGTACGCGCATTACCAATAACCTCAATACCCGACTCAAATGGCGTCAACTTATCTTTAGTTACACGCTTGGGGCCTATTTTGTGTGTTACAAACATGGTACCAACCACAAAACCTATAGCCACTATCATTTGGAAAATGATAGGTAAATAATTAACCGGTAAACTTTGTACTTCCATGGGTGCAAATATACAAATGGGTTGGTAATAAAAAAGGCCTCTGTCGAGGCCTTTTTTATTAAATATTATTTTGTATCAATTAAAAATTATTTTGTACCGGCTCTTTTTGGTTTTGCTGGTGGTGTAGGTGGCGTTGGCGGGGTATTTTTGCTGTCGAAATAGTAAGCAGCTTGTCTATTAGCCGGGTCTAACTCTTTTGCTTTATTAAAATTCTCTGCCGCTTTAGCATCGTCCTTATCATGGTATTGTGCATACGTGCCTAAGTACGCGTACGCCTCGGCCAAATCTTTCTTCTCGCGATCAGAGGTTGGCGGCGTTGCAGTGTATAACTCAATAACTTTGTCATAATATGGCTTAGGTAACCCTTTCATATTAGTCAAATCCGGATCTCTTACCAAAGCTACCCGTGCACGATACATATATTCTAATGGCACCGGTTTCTCAACCATAACTCTTTGAACATAACTTAATGCTGAATCAGCTTTCACTAAAAGGGTAGAATCAGGGTTTTTAGAACTAAATGAGAAGTAATAGTAAATGCCCTGATACAAGTGTTCAGTAACTAAAGGCTTATGCACCTTAGTTGTTAGCTCTTCGTAAGTTTTAGCTGTATTTAAATAATCTTTTTTGGCTTTGTAAATATTGGCTATCTCTGTATAAGCGTCTAATGCTTTTACTGTATCAAGCTCTGCATATTTCCTATAAGTAGCAATAGCATTGGTGGTATCTTGATTTGCAAGTTGCAAACGGCCCAGATAGTAATAATCGCGCGGTAAAATACGATTAGCCGTAGCTTTAGAGAACCAGTTGTTAATAGCTGTTAATCCTGCTGCATAATCCTTATTTTCATAAGCAGCGTAACCTAAGTAACGATAGATCCGCGGGTTAACCGTGCCTGATTTTGATAACTTGGTAGTAACTTCCTGTAAGTAACATAATCACCTGCGTTAACCAGGGAAGTCGGCGTAACGTAGCAGTGACTCTGTAGACTCATCAGTTAAGCTCAGGTATTTTTTATAGTTTTCAACACCTTCTTTTACCTTAACAGATGCAACCTTAATATTTGATTGCGCCTGTGTAAGGTTTGTTTCTGCTAACTCGCGGTAAGCAGGGCCAAAATTCGGGTCGATGGCTATAGCTGCGGCAAATTCTTTTTCAGAGCTTTCAAAGTTATCCGCATATTTCCACAATACACCTTCGGCAACGTGCGCGATAGTAGATTTCGGATCAAGCGTTAAAGCTGCCTGATAAGCGTCATAGGCCTCGTTGCTTTTTAATTGAGAGCGGTACGCGTTACCTAATATTACAAACAATTCGGCATCTTTAGGATTAACGGCCTTCCCTTTTGTTAAGGCATCAATGGCTGCATTTGCTTTTGCGGCCGGGAATTTTCCGTCCTTAGCATCTAACAAATATGCTTTACCGATATATAAATATGGCTTGCTGTCTTTTTTGATGCTAAAGTAATAGCTGGTTAAAATTAGATGTGGCACCGGCCTCATCATTACTTTGAAGCGCAACTGCACCTAAGCCTACATAATTTATAGCCGATTTTGGACCGGCAGCTATACCTTTGTTAAATGCTGTTTTAGCAGAATCGGCATAATCCTGAATAAGATATACCCATCCCGGTAAAAAAGTTCTCATCAACGGTTGGCTGCGTAACCGTTAGGTTTTTAAGCATTCCTTTTGCTTTTTGATACTGCTCGGCGTCAATAGCTTTTTTAGCATCGGCAAGGCTTTGCCCAAAAACTGCTGATCCTATAAATACCAGCCCTATTGCCACCTTAGCTATTTTACTGATCATCTTCATCTTTATTATTATTATAGTTAGATATTTATTTAAAATTTACGTTTTATAATTATTTCTCTTTGGGGTATCGAATCTGGCAATATACCTGATCTGAGGATAACCCTTTGTCCGCGTTCGCTCAACAAAAATTGTGCAAACCCAGTACCTAACCCCATTTTACCAGTACTGTTTATAATATACAGCCCCCTTGCAAAAGGGTATTGATTTAGCGCCAGTGTAGTTTGAGATGGCTTAAAGTATTGAGCAGGGGCCTCTTTACTGTTCTCATCTTTCACAGCAACTATTTTAACATTCTTTACCGCGTCAGCATAATCTTTATCCGGGTCGTTTAACCAGTTAAAACCGGTTATACCTATGGCTTGCGGATGTGTACTTATATATCTTATAACTTCTTTATTATCTTTGACAGCAAAAATGTTTTTTAGTTTAAGGTCCTTATTTCCTGAAAACGCCTTCAGGTAGCGGATTAAACTCGAGTTCGGGTTATCAAAAACGATATCAGTAGTCGTTTTAGTCTGCCCGTTTAACATTTTTTTAATTTCATTTACCGATGTTAAGGTATCGGTTGATGCTTTATTTACTATGAACGTAATGGCGTCAACTGCAAACCTGTTAACAACAGGCGGTAGTGTCCTATCCTTTAATATTTTTATTTCTTCGTCATTTAACTCGCGCGATAATATTGCAAACCGAATACTATCGTTTAGTAATAAACGCAGCACACCATTTTCTGTCTGGTATGTAATACCAACTTTCGCGTTGGTATTTAATTGCTTAAATACATAAGCCTCTTCATCAACTATAGGTTGAAACGATTCATCTGCAGCAATTTTTATAGTGCCCGAGTTAACCGTTTCTGTTTGTACTACTGTTGTTGGCTTTTGCTTACAAGCCATAAAGCTTATCAGGAGCAAAAGGCCTGCCATTAAATAACCGGCTCTATTCTTCATCACCCTCTTCTTGTTTTTTAAATAATCGTGCAAATCTATATGTCCCATATATAATAAGCAGGCAGCCAAACATTACTTTTTGTAGCCATAATCGGGTAATATTTCATCCCAGAATATAACTAAAAGGCCAAAGGCCAAATAGCAGACAAATGCTGCTGCTCCTAAAATAAACAGAAACCGCCTTTTGAGCGATTTCTGCTTATTATGAAACCCAGATGGCATACAATTAGTTTTCTTCTCCTAATTGGAATGCAATTGGTACGGTATAATTTACACGAACCGGGCGATTATTTTGAATACCAGGCGTCCATTTTGGTGACTTTTTCAAAACACGGATGGCCTCGTCTGCCATGGTTTGGCTTGGACTACGCACAGCTTTGATGTCAGTTAAGCTACCGTCCTTTTCAACAACGAACGAGCAGATAACCCTGCCACTTGTACCATTTTCTCTGTCAACAGCCGGGAACTTGATATTGTTGGCTAAGTATTTACCAAATGCTTCCAAACCGCCGGGAAACACGGTTGTTTTTCTACCGGCTAAAAATCTTGTTCTCATCCTCAGTAACCGCTTTAGTATCAGAGTTACCTACCGGCTCATCAATCCTGATGTCTGCAGTAGGATCGCCTTTCTGATTTGCTTGACCGGGGTCTGCCATTTTCAAATCTTTTTGAGTAGGCGGTTCGTCTTTCACCTCGTTATCCGGTTTTACAATCGGAGGAGGGAATTTAACCTGATCCACTTTTGGTTTAGGTGGTTCGGGTGGCGGAGGTGGCGGTAATTTTTTCGCATCAACCGGCGGTGGTGTTAATACCACATCGGTGATCTTTACTTTTACAGGCGCTTTAGGGATAAATCCCTCAAGTTTATTGATGATTGTTGGTAACGATATAACAAATATAAAGAATGCTGCACCGTATAGGAAAGCACGGCTGGTTCTACCCCGTTTTTCTTTCTTAACTCGTATGCACCATAAGCTTTGTTTCTGTCGTTAAAAACAACGTCAATCCACTCCTGCTTTAATATATCTAATTTAGATCCCAGCATTATTTGAAGCTTTTAATGTTACGTTAATTATTAATATAAATTGTCTCTTTTCAGCAGATCAATTTCTAACTGGCTGATATCAACAATAGCCCGCGATTCATTGCCAACTATGTTTAACTCATCCATCATTGAAACCATATCCGCATAGGTAGACTTGTCGCTTGGTTTGATCAGTACAATCATTGATTTGCCCGACCTTGCCAAAACTTCTTTGCCTCTATCAAATAAGGCCTGGCGGATGCCATTTTTACCAAAACCGGTAACTTCTGGCGCCGTTAATGGTTTTTGGGGTAACCCCATATACCACTCAACCTTATTATCTTTACCTAATAATACAGTCATAGTTCTGGTTTCGGGTACAGGCAATTGGTTATGATTGTCATCCTTATCAGGCATGGTCAAATCCATTGCTTTTGGTTTTTGCAGCGTTGTGGTAAGGATAAAGAAGGTGATGAGCAAGAAAGCCAAATCCACCATCGCGGTTAAATCCACGCGCGTTGATGCTTTTTTACTTCTTACCTTACCGCCGCCTTTTTTACCCCCGCCGGAGGTATCTAATTCTGCCATTTCTAATTATTTTTGCACCGTTTTTAACGATGTGATTAAACCAAATTTGTTAACTTTCTGCTTCTGCAGGGTTTTAATAATTTTTGCAATTGTAGGATACTCCTCTTTCGAATCGCCTTTAATAGCTATTTTTAACTCTTTGTTGTGCATTAGCTTATCAGCTTTACGGGCATTTTTAACCCACCAGTACAATTCGTTATTGTCAGTAGTATCAACAGGTACACCAGGTTGAGCCACTGTCGACCTTTCTTTAGATGTCATTGCCAGTACTGTTTTAGATATTGTATAGATACACCTACAGCGTCAACATTGGCAAACGCCTTAATTTCTTCCGGGGTAAATGCAATTTTATACTGGTCAGCCATGCCTTTTAATGTTTCCATGCGAATTTCTGCGCCTTCCACACTAAAGAAAACTTTACCTTCGGCTACCAACAGGCTTGAGAAATCAGTCTCAGGTAATGCCCGGATAGTAGTTGAAGCAGGAATATCGGCATGAACAGGATCCTGAACTTTTGGTTTTGCAGATAATATAAAGAAGGTTAGCAGCAAGAAAGCCACGTCGCACATGGCGGTCATGTCAATTGCTGTACTCTTCCTTGGAACTTTTACTCTAGCCATAATACTTTGATTAAATATATAGTGTTATTAAAATAATTAATTTCAGGCCCTAACCTTATCAGGGCCTGAATATTAACACTAAAATTTATTTGTTTTTATGGGTTGCAGCAAATGTAGATACAATGCTGAAACCTGTTTCGTCGATAGCATAAGTCAAACCATCAATTTTTGATGTAAACACGTTGTACATTACAATTGATAATGCAGAAGTACCGATACCTAACGCGGTGTTAACCAATGCTTCAGAGATAGCTGATGATAACGCTGCTGTGTTAGCGCCAGATCCTGCTAATTCGTGGAAGGCCTTGATCATACCGATTACCGTACCTAACAGACCGGTTAAGGTACCGATAGATACTAAAGTAGCAATAATGGTTAAGTTTTGCTCTAACATAGGCATCTCTAAAGCTGTTGCTTCTTCAATATCTTTTTGGATAGCTAATGTTTTTTGATCAACATCTAAAGTTGTATCAACTTCCATTTCGCGGTATTTTTTCAAACCTGATTTTATAACGTTAGCTACAGAACCTTTTTGCTTGTCGCACTCAGCAGAAGCTGCGTCGATGTTACCTGCAGTTAAGAAGCCTTGTACTTTTCTAACAAAAGCGTCAACACTTGCAGTGCCTGCTGCTTTACCAATAACAATAAAACGTTCTATAGAGAATACAATTACCATTAATACATATGCCATAACCAATGGTACAAGGTATCCACCTCTGTGAACTATACCAAACACATCTTCCGGCTCTCCGGCGTTAACGTCACCACCTTTATAGTGACTTGGATCTGCTAATATGAAGAAGAAAATTAATACTGTTGTTAAGATACAAAGTGGGATAGTCAAGGTCGCAAACATGCCAGATGCACTTGAGCTTTCTTTTTTAACGGTAGTTGGTTTTGTTGGTGCGTTTGCCATTACTTTTAAATTTTAGTTTTTAGTTTTTGTTTATTTTTAGTTAGTTAATTGTGTGTTTTTTAAGCGGATAACAAAAATAGAATTTAAATGAAATAAAAAAACTTTTTGTAATTCTTTAATAATTATTTAACATTCAGTTGCAACATATACACTTTTAATTATTACGCCAATTAAAATCAATACTTGTTACAACAATTTTTTACAATAAAACTTATTATTTTTATAATAGCAAGCGATAAGTTACAAAAGTTATGTAATTATACTGTTATACTTCTGTAATTATCTTGTTATAAAAGCAGTTGTCGTTATATAAACCCGCCTGTATAAATCAGTTATCTCTTCTTTACAAACAACCAATGATATAACGGCGCATCTAATATACACAAATGCAACGTAATTGCAATAACTATTATTATAAAAAATTATAATTGGTGGCGCAATATTAACAGGTTTATATGCAAATGCAAGCACCTGGCTGTATTTTTTTATAAATACAATAATAACTAAAAAATTAGTCAATGTGCGTAACTAATCATTTTTATATTATTGTACTAATTAACGTATGATTTTTATTTGGAGTATTTATCCACCTGCTTTTTCGCTTTATACCCATCTGCCAGTAATAGCGCTAAAACCTTGTCTCTAAAATCGCCTTGAATTTTTATCTCACCATCTTTTACTGTACCGCCAACGCCGCATTTGCTTTTTAACGTTTTGCCTATCCCTTCGAGGTCGGCATTAGTACCTACAAAGCCGGCTATGGCTGTTACAAGTTTACCGCCACCCTTTCTATCTAAAAAAATTCGCAGGTTTTGTTGTTGTGGGGGTAGCGTTACCGTATTGCCGGCATTGCCCTCGTTATATTGAAAACCGGGATCGGTAGAATACATTACTCCGGTAAAATTCTTATTCTTTTTTGACATGATTAAAACTCCTTCCCTACTATTACCTTTAACGAGTTTGGTAAAATATTAATTTCTATGACTTTGCCGGCTGTTTCAGGCTCACCATCAAGGTGAATAGGGCCTTCACTATCGCGTTTAACTGAAATTTTAGTGTTAATATTTGACCCATTGGCCTGATAAGGTTAGGGCCTGAAATTAATTATTTTAATAACACTATATATTTAATCAAAGTATTATGGCTAGAGTAAAGGAGTTCCAAGAAGAGTACAGCAATTGACATGACCGCCATGTGCGACGTGGCTTTCTTGCTGCTAACCTTCTTTATATTACATTTGCTGCAAAACCAAATAAATTTCAGGATCCTGTTCATGCCGATATTCACTATATTCAACTACTATCAGGCATTACCTGAGACTGATTTCTCAAACCTGTTGGTAGCCGAAGGTAAAAGTTCAGGATTTTCTTGCCGAGTGTGGAAGGCGCACCTGAAATTCGCATGGAAACATTAAAAGGCATGGCTGACCAGTATAAAATTGCATTTACCCCGGAAGAAATTAAGGCGTTTGCCAATGTTGACGCTGTAGTGTATCTATACAATATCTAAAACAGTA
>NZ_JABFCR010000043.1:0-27433 GCF_013087555.1 Mucilaginibacter humi | reverse complement strand
GTTTATACACTATAACAAGTATGGGGATGGGATTTTGTTTGGCGATGTTATCCAATGTATGCACTAATTTGTTTCACGCGCTTGTGAAACAGTTGAAACAAGTGAAACAGAATTTCGGGTTAAATCGCTGTTTGTTAAAGGGTTACAAAAATACAGCGAAACAAAATGAAACAAAAATCGACACTTAACACATTGACAATAAGCCTATTATTAAAAATGAAATTTGTTTAAACACACAAATAAAACGAAACAAGGCTTAATAACGATTTATTATTCTTCGCCCTTCAACATATCCAGCGGATAAAAACTATCCCGCCAGTAAATGCCACCCTGTTTTAAGGTAATGAAAGTTGACCGCGCGAATATATAAGCCATTAAAAAGCCGGAGAAAGGGATCATCAACGCATACCACCACTTGTTGGGCGATACCACGCTCATATAAATTATTTGTATCAGCATAATTGCGATGGCCATTAGTCTAACGGGCGTATCGCCAAAAATCAGCATTAACGGTAAGGGCAAAGCCATTGTTACCGTGGCAGGCCAAAATAAAACTAACAGCTAAAAAGACATTGTAATTGGCAGTTGCAAAAGTGTTTTTCATTAACCCATCTACAAACTGACCCGGGCTTTTATACCATTCCAGGCTAAGGCTGCCAATTCCGCTTAATACATCTTGCCGCAGGCCTGCCTTTTTATATAATAACCCAGTTTAACATCATCGTCCGGGCGGAGTTTTACGCGGGCATGTGTGCCGGCCTTTTCATAGGCTTCGCGCTTCACCAGGCAAAAGGCACCAATGCCGATATGCGCCCCGCTATCAGGTTTTATAGCATTCCATGGGCGCAGGTACGCCATTAACATAACGCCAAAGGTTGCTAAAACACTGTTTAATATAGCCGACCGCGATACCGCGCGGGGCATCACCGCCAGGTTATCGAGATTGTTTTTTAAAGCATAGCCCATAGCCTTATTTATAGCGTCGGGGTGGTAAAGTATGTCTGCATCAGTAAATAAAAGCCATTCTTCGGTACTGCTTTTATAGCCCGGTATAACGCGTTGTTTTTCCCTAACCAGCCATCTGGTAACCCGGTGATGGTAGTAACCGTC
This sequence comes from Mucilaginibacter humi, assembly GCF_013087555.1. NCBI lineage: Bacteria > Pseudomonadati > Bacteroidota > Sphingobacteriia > Sphingobacteriales > Sphingobacteriaceae > Mucilaginibacter > Mucilaginibacter humi. The sequence goes on along the minus strand of NZ_JABFCR010000043.1, from coordinate 26,323 downwards.
AGTTTGGGATATTGCTGCGGAAATTTTTCAAGTATTTCGGCAGTGCGGTCCGTCGAGCGATCATTCACCACTATAATGCGGTAATTATCGTAGTTGATATTACATACGCTTTGCAAAGCTTGCTCTAAGTCTTCTTCCTCGTTGCGCACCGGGATAATTATAGCCAGTGAAGGCTGAGCAGCCGTTAACGGCTGGCTGCTTAAGCTTTTTATTTTAGTAAATCCCCAAAGCAGGTAAATGGTAATACCTATGGAGGCTGTCGTTACTATAATACTATAAATCAGGAGTGCCATTTAATATATATTGCTGCAATATACGTCATGCTGTTTAAAATGGATTGATAGATAGTTTTTACATTTTGGTCGAGGCTAAACCGGGGTAAGTATACTTTATAGCTTTATTGTTAAAAGCATTTTTAGTTTTGATATAAAAACCAACTGAATGTGAGACCAGTAAGTTTACGCCCTTCTGTAAAACGGATCAGGAACATCCTAATGGTGGTGCTGATCCTAATAGCACTTATTGTAGCCACCCGGCGTGTTTTAACGTTAACGGGTGATATAAAGCCTTTTATCAATCCTAAGTTTGGTGCTTTTGACAGCGCTTTCGCTTTATCCCTTGGCCTCACTCTCTTACATATATTTGCGGGTACATTTTTTTGTTGTTAACCCCTTTACAATTTTCAAAAAAGATACGGGCTAAAAATATCAGGTTTCATCGCTTTAGTGGCTGGCTTGTAGCGGCCTCGGCACTTATAATTGGTATAACCGCATTGGTAATGAGTTTTAAAATGGCTATTGGCGGGGCGGTAGAAACGGCGGCGGCTACATTTACCTTTGCTTTATTCTTCCTGTTTGCGTTATGCAAAGCGCTCTATTATATCAGGAATAAAAAAATCTTACTTCACCGCGAATGGATGATAAGGATGTTTGCCATAGGATTAGCTATCGCGACGGTAAGGCCGATAGTTGGTTTATTCTTCGGGTTTTCCAGCCTGAGTCCCCATCAATTCTTCGGAATAGCTTTTTGGATAGGCTTTACGCTACATGCAATATTAGCCGAGGTATATATCAGGCGATATAGGTATCAGCCTTTATAATCGGTAATGCTTAGCCGATGTTGGCAAAAACTATACTCATGCTCCTGATTGGAGCAGACTATTGTTAAACGATCTTTAGCAAATTGCTGTACCAGGTTTAAATACCACTCTACACCCCGGGCATCTAAATTAGAAGTAGGTTCGTCAAGCATCAGTATAGGCGTATCTGCACAAAAAGCAAGCGCAAGTTTAAGCCGCTGTTTCATCCCTGATGAAAAGTAGCGGATGAGTTTATTTGAACTACCCGGTAAACTTAGCAGCTCAATTATGGCCGCTTTATCAATACCAGCCTTGTAGGTTTTAAATTTGAAATGGAAATCTATCATTTCCTCCAACGAAAACTCTTCAATCAGCTCCAGATATGGCGCGGCAAGGCTTAGATATTGAAACAATTGTTCGACGTCCAGATCTTTTCCCTCAACCGAATAATTGATTGTACCCTTAGATGGGCCGAGGCTACCATTTAATACCGCCAATAATGTTGATTTACCCGAACCGTTATTTCCGAGTATCGCATAGCTTTCGCCGATATTAAATGTATAATCTATCCCCCGGAAAATCCAGTCGCGGTTAAAGCGGCGTCCGATATCGTTAAGGGTGATTTGCATTTAGTTATGTGTTATATAAAGTCCCCGTCATGCCGAACTTGTTTCAGCATGACATTGGTGTTTTACGAGTTTCCGAAACCCTTCATAATACCACGCTGCGAGTTTTGTACAAAGTTGATGATCTCGTCGCGTTCGATGGTTGGGTTAAATTCGGCCTCTATAATATCTAAAGCCTTTGTCATGTTGTAGCGTTTCAGGAAAATTATCCGGTAGATCTCACGGATCTCATTGATCGTCTCGTTTGAAAAACCACGGCGGCGCAGGCCAACCGAGTTAATACCGATATACGATACCGGCTCGCGGCCGGCTTTGGTAAACGGCGGCACGTCTTTACGTACTAACGATCCGCCGGAAATCATGCTATGCGCGCCTATCTCAACAAACTGGTGCACTAATGATCCGCCACCTATAAAGGCAAAATCATACACATTAATGTGGCCGGCCAGCTGTACCGAGTTGGCAATTATCACATTGTCGCCAATTACGCAATCGTGCGCTACGTGTACATAAGCCATAAGCAGGCAATTGTTGCCAATGGTGGTTGTATTCTTATCTAAAGCGGTACCACGGTTAAGCGTTACGCATTCGCGGATGACCGTGTTATCGCCAATGGTTACGGTGCTTGGTTCGCCTTTATATTTCAGGTCCTGCGGCGGGGCCGATACAACAGCGCCCGGGAAAATGCGGCAGTTTTTACCAATGCGCGCGCCATCCATAATAACCGAGTTTGACCCGATCCGTGCCTTCGCCAACTTCAACATCCTTGTGGATAGTTACAAATGGCTCAATCACTACGTTGTCGGCTATTTTGGCCTGTGGGTGTATATATGCTAAAGGCTGGATCATGCTTCGTCAGTTTTGGTTTTTTTAACTATTTGTGCCATTAGCTCGGCCTCAACCACCACACGCTCGCCAACCATCCCAACGCCCTTCATCTGGGCTATACCACGGCGTATCGGCGCTATTAAATTACAATGGAATATAATGGTATCGCCGGGGATAACTTTATCCTTAAAGCGGGCGTTTTCTATCTTTAAGAATAGAGTAATATAATTTTGCGGATCGGGCACGGTATTTAACACCAATATACCGCCTGTTTGTGCCATAGCCTCTATCTGCAACACGCCCGGAAACAGTGGTGCACCCGGGAAGTGGCCCATAAATATCCCTTCGTTCGAGGTCACATTTTTTAACCCTACTACGTGGCTTTTGGTTAGCTCAAGGATCTTATCGATCATCAGCATTGGGTAGCGGTGCGGTAAAATCTCCTGGATCTGAACGGTATCGTATACCGGTTTCATGTTAGGATCATAAACCTTAAAATGCTTGCGGCTACGCTCTTTCTTTATAAGCGTTTTTATTTTTTTAGCGAACGCGACGTTAGCAGCGTGGCCCGGCCTTGCAGCCATAATATGTCCGCGTAACGGAACGCCAACCAGGGGCCAAATCGCCAATCATATCCAGCAATTTATGTCTTGCAGGTTCGTTTTGATGGCGCAGTTCTATATTGTTTAAAATGCCCTGTGGCGCTACGCTGATATCTTTACGGTTAAAAAGTTTGGCTAAATGGTTCAGTTCTTCTGGTCAACTTCCTTGTCAACCACAACTATGGCATTATTAAGATCGCCGCCTTTAATCAGGTCGTGCTTTAACAGCATTTCAAGCTCATGCAAAAAGCAAAAGGTGCGGCACGAAGCGATATCATCAACAAACTCGGTTATTGACGAGATACTTGCATGCTGGCTGCCCAATACCTGCGAATTATAATCAACCATACAGGTAAAGCGGTAATCATCATCCAAAGGCATTGCCACCATCTCAACCTTACGGTCGGGCTCAGAATAATGAATGTTATACGGGATATGATAGTACTCACGGTCGGCTTCCTGCTCTAAAAACCCAGCGCTGCGGATAGCTTCAACAAACTGGATGGAACTACCGTCCATTATAGGCGTTTCAGGGCCATCCATATCTATCAGCACATTATCAACCTCAAGGCCAACTAAAGCTGCTAAAACGTGCTCTATGGTACTTACACTGGCACCATTTTGCGATAAGGTAGTACCACGCGATGTGTCGGTAACATTATCGCAATCGGCATCAATAACAGGCATACCGGCAACATCCACCCGTCTGAATTTATAGCCATGGTTTTCCGGTGCCGGGTTAAAGGTCATGGTAACTTTCTCGCCGGTATGTAAGCCAGATCCCGAAAGTGATACGGGTGCCTTAATAGTTCTTTGTTTAATGTTCATTCTTGTTAATTCATTTGTTCACTGGCTCATTGGTTCATTGGTTCATTGGTAGATAGTTCATTAACCTTGCGACAGGGCCAATGAACTGATGAACTATTGAACGTCTTTCTTCAATTCAGCAATTGTAATTTCTAAATCTCTAATCCTCTTTTCCATGGCGGGCAAGTTGCGCATGCTTACATGGTTACGCAAAAGTCGCGTAACGGCACGTAGGGTGTGCCGTGCCATTGCTTGTTCTCTTCTTTAATAGAACTGTTAACGCCTGCCTGCGCACCCAGTTGGGTGCCATTGGCAATAGTTAAATGGCCGGCAATACCAACCGGCCACCAAACACGGCGCGCTCGCCAATTTTTGTACTGCCTGATATGCCCGACTGCGCCGCTATTACCGTATTCTTACCAATTTCAACATTATGGGCAACCTGTATCAAATTATCCAGCTTTACGCCTTTGCGGATGATGGTCGACCCCATTGTCGCCCTGTCGATAGTTGTATTTGAGCCAACTTCTACGTCGTCTTCTAATATCACGTTACCTATTTGGGCAATTTTTTTGTAGCTGCCATCCGCGGTTGGCGCGAAGCCAAAGCCATCGCTGCCGATAATAGCACCCGAGTGGATAATAACGTTATCACCCAAAACACAATCAAAATAAACCTTTACCCCGGCAAACAGGGTAACATTGTTACCCGGGGTAACGTTATCGCCCACATAAGTATTAGGGTAAATTTTACAATTGTCGCCAACTTTAACATCGGGCCCTATATAGGCAAAAGCGCCTATGTAAACATCCCGGCCAATTTTGGCAGACGGGTGCACAAAGTTCGGTTCTTCAATGCCGGTTTTGTTTAATCTGAAAGAACTGTAAGCATCCAACAAAACCGAGAACGCGCTGTAAGCGTCTTCAACTCTTATCAATGTCGCTTTTACCGTACCTGTAAGCTGCAGGCTATTATTTACTATAACGATGGAAGCATTGGTAGTGTACAGGTACTGCTCGTACTTAGGGTTGGATAAAAATGAAAGTGAGCCTGAAACCCCTTCCTCTATCTTAGCCAGCTGATTTACCGCCACAGACGGATCGCCCTCAACGGTTCCGTTGAGTAATGAAGCTATTTGCTGAGCGGTAAATTGCATGGGCGCAAAGTTAATAATTATTTAATGTGAATTACGAGTTGTGAGTTTTGAGTAATGAGTGATGAGTTGACTATGTGATACTCAAAACTCATCACTCATTACCCACAACTCAAACCAAATCTTTACTATAACAAAGTATATATTTCTCTATGGTTTTAGCTAATGCTTCCAGGTTTGAGTAATCGCTGGCGGTGGCAATGTCTATAACGGTGCCGTCTTTCATCAATATACCTATGTTGCCGTCGCCTACGCGGTAAGCATTATTTTGTATAGAATCAGTAAAAACAAAATAAGGTACTTCCTTTTCGGTAATGCCGTATTTAGCAATCGCTTTGTTACGCAAATCGGCCACCAATTGCCGGCCCGGCGCTTCAGTGGTAATATCAACGTGAAACACTTTACGGTGCACAAAATCAGTACATAGCTTAGACAGTACAAAATCATCATTTGTTGCCCAAACCTTTACTGCCGACAGGATATCTGTATCATCCAACCGGGTAAATATTTCCAGATGCCCGTCCTTTATAAACGCCTCGCGGGTTAACTCATTGTTTAAAAAATGGCTAAGCGCCGGTGTTGCAAAAAGCTTTTCGCCTTTTAAAACCAGTTCGCGGCTGCGCTCAAGTATCTTAACCAGTAATTGCTCGGCAGCTATAACCGTTTTATGCAGATATACCTGCCAGTACATTAAGCGGCGGGCAATGATAAACTTCTCTACCGAGTAGATCCCCTTTTCTTCAATAACAATATGGTCATCCACTACGTTCAGCATCTTGATAATGCGGTCTGAACTGATGACACCTTCAGAAACACCTGTAAAAAAACTGTCGCGGTTCAAATAATCCAGCCTGTCCATGTCCAGCTGGCTTGATACCAGTTCGTGCAAAAATCGCTTTGCGTAAGAATTTTTAAAGATACTTATAGCGGTAGTTAGCTGCCCGTTAAATTGTTCATTCAGTTTATCCATTAACAGAATAGAGATATCCTCGTGCGATACGCCTTTAACAATAGTATGCTCTAATGCGTGCGAGAACGGGCCGTGGCCAATATCATGCAATAAAATAGCAATGGTTACGCCTTGCTCTTCTTCGGCAGTAATTTCGTGGCCCTTACTGCGTAGGGTTTCAATAGTCATCTTCATCAGGTGCATGGCACCTAAGGCATGATGGAAACGGGTATGCAGCGCGCCGGGGTAAACCCGGGTGGGTCATGCCCAGCTGCTTGATATAACGTAACCGCTGAAAGTAAGGATGTTCGATCAGATCGAACACCAACTCGCTGGGTATGCTTATAAATCCGTAAACCGGGTCGTTTATTATTTTCTTTTTATTCAATGTGTAGTTTATGCGCTGCAAAAGTGTTAAATTATGCTAAACATTGTATTTTATATTTGTTAATTTATGTTAATACTGCGTCATACTATGTAACAAAACGTTTGGTTACAGGTTATATACCTATGTTTGGTTTAAATTATGCTTAACAGGCTGAATTACTGAACGACATTTAATTACCGATATTATAAAAACACCATGCAGGATACCACAATATTATGGGCTGACGACGAGATTGACCTGTTAAAACCACATATACTTTTTTAAACGAAAAAGGTTACAAAGTAACTACCGTAACTAATGGTAATGACGCTGTTGAGGCCTTCAAAAATAACTATTTCGACCTGGTTTTTCTGGATGAAAATATGCCCGGCTTAACCGGTATTGAAACACTGGCGCAGATCAAGAATATTAATAACGATGTGCCTATAGTGATGATCACCAAGAACGAGGAGGAATATTTAATGGAAGACGCCATTGGTTCGAAAATTGGCGACTACCTGATCAAACCCGTTCACCCGAAGCAAATATTGCTTACCATAAAAAAACTAACGGAAAACAAACGCCTGGTTACCGAGAAAACAACCATGGCTTACCAGCAGGATTTCCGTACGCTGGGCATAACCCTTAACGACAACCTGAGCCACCGGGAATGGGTTGATGTATATAAGAAGCTGATTTATTGGGAGCTTGAGCTACAGCAACTGGAAGATGCCGGCATGCACGAGATCCTGACCTTGCAAAAAGCCGAGGCCAATACCCAGTTCTGTAAATTTGTTGAGCGCAATTACCTGGACTGGATAAAAAACCCGGACACCGCGCCAACCAGTTCGCCGCAATTATTTAGGAAGAAAGTGTTCCCGAAGTTGGAGAGCAACGTACCGTTATTTTTTATATTGATAGATAATTTAAGGTATGATCAGTTTAAGATCATTAACCCTATCATATCGCAGTACTTCAAGCTGGAAGAAGAAGACACCTATTACAGCATTTTACCTACCGCTACGCAATATGCGCGTAACGCTATCTTCTCGGGCCTGATGCCTTTAGAGATGGAAAAACGTTACCCGCAAATGTGGCAGAATGACGAGGACGAAGGCGGCAAGAACCTGTTCGAATCGGATTTTATTGCCGACCAGATCAGCCGCGTTTACCGTAGAGACATTAAACAGTCCTATCATAAAATATTAAATATTGATGAGGGCCGCGCGCTGAACGATTCGGTAAGCAACCTGATGAAGAACGATCTGAATGTGGTGGTATATAACTTTGTGGATATGCTGTCGCATGCCCGTACAGATATGCAGATGATCCGTGAACTGGCAAGCGATGACGCGGCTTACCGCTCGTTAACGCTATCATGGTTTGAGCACTCACCGTTGTTTGACCTGCTGAAGTTTCTGGCACAAAAACAAGTGCGTGTTGTTATCACTACCGACCATGGTACTATCCGCGTTAAAAAGCCAAGTAAAATTATTGGCGACCGTAACACCAATACCAACCTGCGTTATAAACAGGGCCGTAATTTAAACTTTAACGCTAAGGATGTTTTCCATATCCGCAACCCGCATGATGCGATGTTGCCGCGCCTGCACGTAAGCTCAAGCTTTGTGTTTGCTAAGGAGGATACCTACTTTGTTTACCCTAACAACTACAATCACTTTGTGAATTTTTATAATGAGACCTTCCAGCACGGCGGGATATCGTTAGAAGAGATGATCATCCCGATTGTAACTTATGGGCCTAAATAGGATATTAAATTTTTTGTTTAAATTTGGGTATGGTAGTAACAATAAAAAGTGACGATTCGCCTGAAAAGATATCAAAAAATTAAAGGCGATACAGGAGGCGCAAACGGCTAAAAGGATCGAAGAACTAAAGCCGTTTTTCGGTATCCTGAAGCGTAAAATGGATCCACTTAAACTCCAAAAAAAGTGGCGCAATGAGTGGGAATAGAGTTGTCATTGATACGAACATCGCCGTCTTTTTTTTATTGGGAAACGAAGCAGTAAAAAAATACTTTTTTCAATTTAACCCGGTTTTTTCATTTATTTCTGAACTTGAATTGTTGTCGGGAAAAGATTTTCTTCCTGAGGAATTGAAGGATTTGAAGGATTTCCTGTCAAAACAAATTGTCTTAGATTACATCCCTGCAATGAAAGATATAATTATCGAGATCCGTCAGGTAAAGAAACTAAAACTTCCCGACGCAATCATTGCTGCAACTGCCATTTATTTAGACATCCCTTTAGTTTCTTCGGATAAGGGTTTTAAAAATATCCCCGGCTTAAATCTTATTTATAATGAACCATCTGTATAAGGGGGAGACTAAAAGTGTAGCTGATAATTTAATTGTAGCAAAAGAGCTTCTCGAACTTGCCGGCAACGAAAAAACCTTCATTTTCCACGGCGATATGGGCGCGGGCAAAACTACTTTCATCAAATCGCTTTGCGAGGCATTGGGTGTTAAAGAAGCTGTTACCAGCCCTACATTTTCCATCGTAAATGAATATCGCGGCACGGATGTTAAAATTTATCACTTCGATTTTTATCGACTTAAAAACCAAACGGAAGCTTTGGATATGGGTGCCGAGGAATATTTTTACTCAGGCAATTACTGCTTTATCGAGTGGCCCGAAAAAATCCCCGACATGTTGCCCTTGCATTACATCAGCGTAAGCCTGAAGGTTTTAAATGATGATAGCCGCGAAATATCAGTTGAAAAAAATTTAATGTATTTTTCCTATCTTCATAGTCCATAAAAAACAATTATGAGTTCAGGGAAATACAGTGGGTTTTCGGACATTGCAAAGCAGGCAATGATGCAGCCCCAGGAGTCGATGCTTGAGGTTAAGAACAAAAAGAACCAGCTTTACATTGGTATCCCAAAGGAGGTTTCATTCCAGAAAACCGTATCCCCCTCACCCCTTTATCCGTAGCTTTATTGGTTAATAACGGCCACCAGGTAATGCTGGAAAGCAATGCCGGCAAAGCCGCCAAGTTTTTGGATAAGGATTATGCCGAACAAGGCGCCCAAATTGTATTTGATACAAAGAAGGTTTACGAAGCCGATATCATTATAAAAATCGCCCCACCTACTTTAGAGGAGATAGCTATGATGAAGCCGGGTCAGCTATTAATATCGGCCCTGCAGGTTTCAACCTTAAAACCCGAATGCCTGCATGCTTTATTGGCTAAAAAAATAACCGCACTTTGTTTTGAACATCTGCGCGATGAAGGCGAATCGTTAAGTGTGGTACGTGCCATGAGCGAGATAGTAGGCGCGACATCCATACTGATAGCTGCCGAATACCTGAGCAATGTTTTTGATGGCAAGGGCCTGATGCTTGGCGGCATAACCGGCGTCCCTCCAACCGAAATTGTAATATTGGGTGCAGGCACCGTTGGCGAATATGCCGCACGCACCGCCATATCATTAGGAGCAGAAGTAAAAGTTTTCGACCCCTCCATTTATAAGTTGCGCCGTTTGCAAAATAACATTGGCGCACGGGTATTTACATCGGTAGTGCAACCCATTGTTTTAGAAAAAGCCATTACCACCTGCGACGTAGCCATAGGTGCCATGCGTGCCGAAGATGGCCGCAGCCCTTGTATAGTAACCGAAACTACGGTAAGTAAAATGAAACCAAACTCGGTAATTATAGATGTGAGTATTGACCAGGGGCGGTTGTTTTGAAACATCAGAGATAACCAACCACACCCATCCGGTGTTCCGCAAATATGATGTAATACACTATTGCGTACCCAACATCGCATCGCGCGTAGCGCGTACCGCTACTTATGCGTTAACTAATATCTTCGCACCGATATTATTGGAGATTGGCGAGCAGGGCGGCATCAAAAATGTCATCTGGCAAAAGCAGGCATTCGCGAAGCGGTATATATTTACCAGGGGCATTTAACCAACAAGCACCTTGCCGAGCGTTTTCAACTACCAAACAAAGACCTTGACCTGTTGATCGTATCGCACCATTAAAATTTAATGGCTGTTTACCGGCGGCACAAATGACGGATAGAATTTCTGAATAATATACTGTTGTGGTATTTCTGTAACGTGGTGTTTTTTACCATAGTTGCTTACAAAAACTTCCCGGCTATCATTTTCATTTATGGTGACAGCAAACAGCAGATCATAATCATCTTCGCTTAATTCTGTAAAAGGCGGTGTAACGCCCAGTTCACTAATGATCGGCATAATATCCTGATAATGCGCTACTATCAATACATTAGTGCCCCGGAAGTTGCGCGTTATCTTCTTTATAAAAGCACTAACGCTATCCGTATAAACTCTGGCCAATAGCTTAGCCTTTGTCGATAGCGGCGCTACTGTTTGCCCGGCAGCTTTGCCTGTTGGTATATAAATTGTCTGTATCTTTTCGCGTTTTAATGTCTTTAATAAGGCTTCGGCCCTATCCTGGCCTTCGTTTGATAAGCCGGGGAGATATTGTTAGCTGCCAGTACGGCCTCATTTTGCTCGGCAACCCTAACAATAAATATATGGGTTTTTTGTGCAAGGGCATTAAAATTGCTAAGAAGTAATACAGCTAATATTACTTTAAAAAAGCCGTTAATAGCATTTAATTGTTTCATAGCAATATGCGCGGGCTAATTAACCGTACATTACAAATATATTTTATTTTATGATTAAATTTTTAGGAAAGCCTACCTTAAAAAGATCTGGAAAATTTTAGCAGCCACGTTTACCGGCTTTATAGATGATAATGGTTTGAAATTAAGCGCCTCACTGGCTTACTATACTGTTTTTCTTTAGCGCCCCTGCTAATTTTGGTGATATCATTAGCCGGCCTCTTTTTCGGGAATGACGCTGCTGCTAACCGTGTATATCCGCAAATTGCCCAATATGTTGGAGCAAAGGCGGCCTTGCAGATACAGGATATGTTAAAGAGCCTTGCTTTTTCCGGCAAAACAGGTGTTGCAGTAGTGTTTGGTATAGTAACATTGATGATAGGTGCCAGCAGTATATTTGTTGAGATACAGGACTCGATCAATATTATTTGGCGGGTAAAAGCCAAGCCTAAAAAAGGGTGGCTTAAATTGATCCAAAACCGGTTTTTATCATTCTCGCTGATAATAAGCCCGGGGTTTTTATTGATGGTATCGTTAGTGATTAATTTTTTAATGGATGCTTTAAGTAAAAAGCTGGTGCATTTTTTACCCTATGTTACTAATCTTTTATTAAAAGGCATAAACCTTGGCATTACGCTGGTTGTCATCTCTACTTTGTTTGCTATCATTTTTAAAGTACTGCCTGATGTTAAAATAAGGTGGAAAGATGTACGCATAGGCGCTGTATTTACCGCGCTTTTATTTATGCTTGGGCAATACTTAATTGGCCTTTACCTGCAATATACCGCTCAAACGTCTGCTTATGGGGCTGCAGGTTCCATTATCCTGCTTTTGCTTTGGATCTATTATACCGCTGCAATATTATATATTGGGGCAGAGTTTACTGAAGTATATGCCGAAGCTATCGGCTGTAAAATAGAGCCTGCAGAATACGCGGTATCTGTAGTACAAACAGAAGTTGAACATGTTGTAAAAGTGCTGCCGCCGCAAAATCCCGATATTAAGGGTAAGCTTGAAACGCCAAAAAAACCTAATTGGCTGCTTAAAAATTATTACGCTTACATAACGGTAATAATTTTTTAATTTTAGTATCCAATTATAAAATTTTGCACCTACGGCGAAAAATATTAAGCATTATTGTATTGCAGGGTTAACAGGCATATTATGCTGCTTTTGCCTGATGGTTAATGCCCAATATTTTACGCTTGATGGCGGACGGAGTAAAACCATCCCTTTTGAGCTTGTGCGTAATTTGATAGTAATTAAAGTAAACATCAACAACAAGGGGCCTTATAACTTTGCTTTAGATACCGGTGTAGGTTTTATGCTGATAACCGACCCCTCTTTGTTAGACTCTCTTAACATCCCCAATAAGCGCAGCATAAAAATAAATGGATTTGGTGACGGGCCGGGGTTTGAAGCCTTTTTAACCCCGGAGCTAAAAGTTGATATCGACGGTTTAATAAGTAATAATGTAAGCGCTGCAATATTTAAGAAAGACGCGTTCGGCTTATCTAATTATTCTGGCAGGCCCATACATGGTTTAATAGGGTATGAATTTTTTAGTCGCCCGGCAGTAAAAATTAGTTTTACTGATACTATCATGCGCGTATCGCTACCTAAAAATATGCGCTTTTATAAGAGAGCTACCAAAATCCCCATAAGCATTGAAGATAAAAAGCCCTACTTTACAACTAAAGTAGTGTTTGCAGATGGCTCAGAAAAACAAAGCAAATTAATAGTTGACCTCGGGGCCGGGCATTTTATATCATTGGAAAATGTTGCTAATAAAGCTACCATCCAAAAAAAAGTTTATTACTGCTAATTTGGGGATGGGTATAAATGGCCTTATAAGTGGCACAGTAAGCCGTATAAAAGAAGTTGAATTAGGAAAATATAAAGTTAAAAATGTAATAGCGGCTTTTCCCGAGGATGAAGAGCGCACCCGTTCTTTATCAGTACCACGCGACGGCAATTTAGGTATTGGCCTCCTTAAAAAATTCGATCTGATAATTGATTATCCCGATAGTGTGATCTACCTAAAGCCCGGGCCTAATTACAGGAAAAACGAGGAGCATGATATGAGTGGCTTAGTATATTTTTCGGACGTTATGGATGACCTACAACATATAATAATATACCGTAGATCCGGGGTCGGCAGCTGAAGCCGCCGGATTACAACCTGACGATGAAATTGTGGCGATAAATTTCAAGCCCGTATCGCCATTATCCATGCAACAAATTGATGAGCTGTTCAGATCATCAGACGGGCGCATGCTTATTCTTGGTATTTTTCGAAATAAAAAATATATGAATGTAATGATTACCCTAAAACGCAGAATTTAAACGGCTATTTAAGCTGACTTATATTTTCAAAAAAGGCGGTTTGCAGGTCAAGCAACGAGTGTACGCTCACTTTTTCGCCATACATATCAAAACATAAAAACTTTGAATTTTTAGTATCGCCACCTTTGTTTCTTTCAAAAAATTAAATGTTTCAAAAAATAATGGTTGGTTGTCACCTTATTTTTCCTGTCGGTTTGTGATGCATTTAGCCGGAAACCAATGGTATCTATCCAATTATGCACTTTTGCGTGCAAGTTGCGTATATTATTCATAGGTTAAATGTTTAATAATGTAACGAAATAAAAGAACATATGTTTTAACTAAAAAATCTCAGTTATAAACAGTTGTTAACTATTGCTTAAATAAATCGCTGAGTTTTATATCCAACACTCCCCTGATAGCCAACTGGAGTGCAGGGTCGAATGAAAGCATTTCGCGTTTAATATTAATATTACACCATATTGACTGTAAAGTTAAAGCCAGTATCTACCTGATAACCGTCAAGCTTCCTGATGCTTTTATCCCAGCAACTTTGGTGTCAATAATATAATAGTATACACCCACCGGCACATCCCTGCCGCTAACGGTACCATCCCACGGGCTGCCGTAACCTATAGAATTATATACTATCGCGCCATAGCGGTTAAAGATCCTGACCATGCAATTTGGATAGGAAGCCAGGGGCCGGTATTTTCCGGTATCATTAATACCGTCATAATTAGGTGTAAAGGTGTTGGGGACAACCAGGTTTACCGGCGGGATAACGGTAAGTACCCCGTTAACATAAGTTATAGTATAATTTGTAGCGGCAGCGTCTGCTACCTTAATTGGGTACTTCCCACCGCCCGACTCGTTGGTGGCAGTTGTTGACAGGGTTGGCTGTTTGGTTAGCACAGTCGCGTTATCGCCATTTACAAACCCCGTGTAGGTTGCTTTAAATGCCGGGTTTGGTTCGCCATACCTTCTTAAGGTATCGACAGCCGTTATGGTAAGCGGGGCTGGGTTTACGGTCAGGTTGCCGGGTACGTAGGTTATAGTATAATTGCTTGCAATAAACGTCACGCCGACCGGATTGGATAGTTCGATTTTACCGGCATAATTCCCGACATCATCCTTAGCCGCCCCGCCCGCGGCGTAGGTTAAAGTAGCACTGTTAACGGTTTCGTCGTTTTGCAGGCCCTGAGTTATAAACGCGATACTACCCGGCCCGCCGGTTAAAGTTTCGCCATATATTTTAGACGCGTTGTTGACTATTATGGTAAGCGGGCGGGGTTCAATAATGATGTTAGCGGGCGTATAACTGATAGCATAATTGCTTACTAAAAAGCCGTTAGCTCCGTTTACACCTGTTATATTTACACTGCCTGTATACGTGCCAATCTTTACCGTCGCTGCTTTGCCCAAGCCATAGGTTAAAGCCACACCTATAATCGTATTCCCGTTTTTTAAACTTCCGGCGGTGATGCTAAATTTATTGGAGCTGGCAGGCTCCGTTGCAACACCTCCGTAATATTTAGTTTCATTGATCGCAGCGAGGGTTAAAGGCGCAGGGCTTACCGTGCTGGTTGGCATGGTTACGTTTGTGGTGGTTGCGCCGCTGCTCAACACTATATTGCCGTCATAGGCGCCCGCATTGGTAATTGCCGCCAGCCTGATATACACCGGTACTGAAGTAATACTCCCTACCGACCCGACGGTTACGGTACTGCTGAAAGCTACATTATCTGTACTTACTTCAAACCCCGGCGGCGGGGTAACCAAAACGCCTGACGCAAGGTTTGCAGCAGCTATCGTAAAACTGGTTGAAGGTGATGGCGTACCATAAACTGTATTAACCGGCTGCGGCGTAGTTACAACGGTAATTACAGGTGGCGGCGGCGCGGTTACATCAAGCGGGGCAGCTACATAGGTAATAGCATAATTGGCCGGCAAAAAACTACCGCCGGTAGCCGCGGAAGCTACTACCGATCCGGAATAAGTGCCAGCCGCCGCGTTGGCCGCTGCTCCGGCTCCGTAGTTAACAGTTACGCTGCCTACGGTTTCGCTATTTTTTAATCCTGTGGTTGTAAAGCTGGTTACGCCGGTTGTAGTGGTTAATGCCGTGCCATATGGTTTGGTTACTTTACTAATGGTTATAGTTAATGGCGCGGGTGTAATAACCATATCTACAGGCGCATAAGTTACCGTATAGTTACTACTTAAATAGCCATTGCGACCGGTAAGGTTTGACATAACTACAGCGCCGGGATAGGTGCCTACCACATCTGTGGCCCCGGTCCCCGCGACGAACGCAATATCTATCGAATTAAAACTGTTACCGTTTTGAAACGACGGATTGGTAAACGTAACACCGGGGGTATTGTAATATAAAGTGACGTTGGCTACCGTACCGCCATAAGTTTTAAGATAGCTGCCGGTAATATTTAATAACCGCTTATTAACAACGCCGTTTACAGGTACATTAACATTTGCGGCGCCCGGGCTGCTTAATACAATATCGCCCGGGTAAGTGCCCGCGTTTGTTGTACCGGCTAACCGCGAATAAACCATAGTTGATGCCAGGGTGCCGGTATTGGGTATGGTAAGCGTTGGGCTAAAGTTGACATTATTCGTACTCACTTCAAAGCCTGCCAGCGGGGTAACAGTAACTGGCCCGGTTAAACCAGTTCCAGCCACACTAAAACTGCACGGTATGGAGGGTGTACCATAGGTAGTAGTAACGGCGCTGGGTGCGCTTACAACAGTAATTGTTTGCCCCAGCGTGGTATTAACTAAAAAGCACAAAAAAATGAAAAGATTAGAGGCAGACCCCGCACACGCATCGCACAAAATTAGTATTAATAAGCACTTTAACGCATGGGCCTGTAAAGAGGTTGTGGTTATTTTAACATTACAATTCCACCACCAAAGGATGATCACTTAAATTCAGCGTCAGCCGACTAACATTCTTATAATTAGCAACCGAAGTAGTGCCAACGGTTGGGTCATACACATTTACCCGTGTCGCCTTTTTACCCGGGGTTAGGGTTACCCGGTCGCTACCGGTTG
Organism: Mucilaginibacter humi; assembly: GCF_013087555.1. Taxonomy (NCBI): domain Bacteria; kingdom Pseudomonadati; phylum Bacteroidota; class Sphingobacteriia; order Sphingobacteriales; family Sphingobacteriaceae; genus Mucilaginibacter; species Mucilaginibacter humi. The sequence goes on along the minus strand of NZ_JABFCR010000043.1, from coordinate 9,893 downwards.
CTTTCTCACCCCATATAACCAACTGGAACTTACTATTACTGTTTTGCAATAACAGGTCGTGCACGGTTTCGGGCTGATTGGCGATGGTATAAGCCAGGCTGGCAGGGGCTCTTTTGCTTATCGCTTTATCGGCCAGAATAGTGGTAAAATTATGCAGATAAACGGCGGCCTTGCGTGGAGTGTAATCCTTTTGGTAAAAGCCAAATGTTTGGTTACCGGCCTCGTCGCTCCTGTCGCGCAGTAAATAAATAGCTGTATAGCTCCACTTACGCTTAAACTGGGCCAGGTACAGGTTTAGATACAGGCAGGCCTGCTTTTCCTCGGTAAAAGTATCATCAATAGTGACGCCGGTTTCTGTGGTTACTTTGGGCAAGTTAATCAGCTCATCTTCGGCATAGCCGGTAAATTTGCTGCGCCAGGTTTTACCATAATTGCCAAATAACCCGTCGACTTTACAAAGGCGACCCGGGTCGGCAGCGTTCCGGTTTGGTTATCATACAAACCCTTATGGCTTGGGTGGCTAAAATAATTATGACAGGTGGCGTAGTCGGCATATCGGGTACCGTCGGGCATCATAGCGTTTGTGCCGGCGGGGACCTGCAGGTATTGCAGGCCAACGTTGTCGGTCTGCGCGCCGCCCTCGCTGATGCTCCATACGGGATATTGCTTTAGGGTTGGGTCGGCTTTTACTGCTTTGTACAGGTCGGCTTGTAGTTTGGCCACAGCCAGCCAGCTTTGGTTCTTGCCGCCTTGTTCGCCTTTATAATTTACACCCCAGTTGTTGGGCTCGTTATTACCCTCGAAAGCCAGCAGCGCACCACTTGCCGCCAGCATCCGGCCACCGGTGAGCAACTTGGCGATATTGGTACCACCGCTCATTAATCCATAGCTAAAGCGCACGCCGGTTTCGCGGTGAAGGGTTTGGTAATCCTCATCGGTAGCCCCACCTTCATAACCCGACCGAATCCAGCGGATGCCGGTGTACCGGATGGCCTCAATGGTTTTATCCATCCGCTCGCCTCGTCTTGAAATTGCCGAGTTGACACCGATGCTGTTTAAAAAATCGTTGGAGCTGATTGCTTTAACGGGTGCTGGTTTATCTCCTAAACCAAACAAAACCAAAGACAACAGCGGGGTTATAAATGATGTAATGCTGAAAATTTTCATTGTTTTGTGGTGATCACTTGCGCCTATGGTAGTTACAAGGTACAAAGAAGTGTTAAACCTGAATTAAAAATTATTCAATTTGCTCGCTTTTAAGTCAAATCGGTACCATTTGCAATCATTTGATAGTCAATGCATAACCGTTATTCTTAGCTGAGGTATCCTGACGATAAAGTTGTGTTATATTGCCTATATGTTTAAACATTTAAATTTTTTTACAAGCTGTTTATTATCAGATAATTACCATCAAAAAATTGTTTCATTTTGTTTCACTGATTTTTTATAAATCATTGACAAGCAAGGCATTACTTCGAAAAAGGTTTCACTTGTTTCATCTGTGTCACACTCGCGTGAAACAGGCACAAACTCTGCGCAGGCTATACACACCAAATAAAGAAGGCGACACCACCGTGCCGCCTTCTGCTAAACAATCTACACCAAAATGGCGATATTACAACCCTACTACTATGTAAGTTTTGCCTGCTGTGGTGGCAAAATCATACAACAAAGTTTCTTTATTACCTACCGGTTTTAATTGTGCCTGGGCTGATATAATAGGTTTGGCTGTTTCCTCGTTCTGGTAAAAGAAATTGGTGTTTGCGCCTTTCGCCGTCTTTAACGTCCCGCCAACCAGTCTGGCGCTATTAGGTAGCCGCAGCCTGCAGTTACCACCCAGCGTTGATTTTATTACCGCTTTTGCCAGCTTACCATCTTTCCATTCCATGCTAACTATTTCAAAACCACCGCGTGCGCGGATACCGCTGATGGTTCCGTTCGCCCATGCATCCGGTAAGGCCGGTAGCAGGTTAAGGGCACCGTCAGCACTTTGCATCAGCATTTCAGTAATCCCGGCGGCACAGCCAAAGTTACCATCAATCTGGAACGGGGGTGCGCATCAAACAGGTTAGGGTAGGTACCGCCACCGTTGTTAGAAACGCCTTTGTTTTTGCCCGTCGGTGTTAACTGGTTCTGTATCAGCTTCAAGGCGTGATTGCCATCTAATAATCTTGCCCAGAAGTTTACCTTCCAGCCCATGCTCCAACCGGTTGATACATCGGTACGGTATGTCAGGGAAGTGCGTGCCGCGTCAAAAAGCTCGGGCGTACGATATGGCGAGATCTGGTTGCTTGGGTACAAACCATACAGGTGCGATACGTGGCGGTTATGGTCCTTAGGGTTATCCAGGTCCTTAAGCCACTCCTGCAATTGGCTGTACTGACCTATTTGCATAGGCGGCAGGCGGTCGCGGGCGGCTTTTAGCTTGGCCGAAAATTCTTTATCAACCCCTAATATTTTAGCTGCCGACATCACCTCACTGAAAATATCAAATACCAACTGGTTATCCATGGTAACACCCGCATCGGTTGATACACCGGGATGCGCAGCAGGGTTATTCTCCGGAGAGTTTGACGGAGATATTACCAGCCATTTATGCTCCGGCTCTTCTATCAGCGACTCGAGGTAAAACTGTGCCGCGCCACGCAAAGCAGGGTAAACGGTTTTTAAATAAGCTTTGTCGCCATTGTACATATACCTGTCCCACAGCTGCGTACTTAACCAGGCACCACCCGATGGCCAAAGACCAGAATAAACACCATCTACGGGGCCGGTAATGCGCCAAATGTCTGTATTATGATGTGTTACCCAGCCGCCAACGCCATACATATCCCCGGCGGTTTCCTGCCCGGTTACCGATAGGTCTTTCACCATTTGTATCAACGGTTCGTGCATCTCGGCAAGGTTGGTAACTTCCGATGGCCAGTAGTTCATTTCTGTATTAATGTTGATGGTATACTTGCTGCCCCATGGCGGATTCATTTCTTTGTTCCAGATACCCTGCAGGTTAGCAGGCTGGCCGCCGGGTTGTGATGACGAGATAAGCAAATACCTGCCAAATTGGAAGTACAGTTCAACCAGTTCAGGGTCATTACCTGTCGCGAAATCGGCCAGACGGGTGTCCGTCGGTTTTTTTGCCGCTTCGGTAGTACCAAGGTATAGCTTAACCCGGTTAAAGTATTTCTGGTAGGCCTTAATATGATTATTAGCCAATGTAGCATAAGGGATAGGCCAGGCCTTATCCAGATAGCTGTTTGCGCGGGCAGATTCATCAGCGCTGATATCATCATACTTAACAAAATTTGTAGCTATGGATATAAACAGCGTGGCCGCGGTAGCATTAGTTACGTTAACTGATGTATCAGACGCGGCAACCTGGCCGCCATCTAATTTTACTTTTACCAGTGCCTGGAATTTATCTACGCCCTTTATACCATTACGGTCGCCGGATACACCGGATAGCACCAGTTCATCTTTACCTTTAGTAACCAGGGTTTGATTTCTGAGGGCTCTTCATCGCTGCCGAAAAGGTAAGGCTACCTGGCTTGCTTGCAGTTAGATGTACTATCATTACATTGTTAGCGTGCGATGAGAAAACCTCGCGTTTATAGGTAACCCCCGCAACAGTGTAGGTTGTTGTGGCTATGGCTTTTGATATATTCAGATCGCGATAGTAGTTTTGATACTGATCATGCCCCGGGAAGTTTAAAAACAGGTTGCCCACGGGCTGATAACACATTGCATTATTAGGGTTTGAACGGAAGGTTCTTTCGGCCGGGGCAGCGGCTTCTTTATATTTATTTTCAAATATCAGTCGCCTAACCTCAGGCAAAGCAGCCAGCGAAGTTTTGCTGTCGTTACGGCTTGGGCCGCCGCTCCATAGCGTGGCTTCGTTCATTTGTATGGTTTCGCGGGCGGGGTTGCCGTACACCATACCTGCAATGCGGCCGTTGCCCACAGGCATCGCGCGCTCCCATACCGCGCCGGATGGTGCATCATACCATAGTTTCAGATCGTTGTTTTGTGCATACAGGCTACACGATGTACATAGCAGTACAAGCGCCAGCAGGTTTCTTCTTAAGGTCATAGCTTTGGTTTACAGCAATAAAGCTATTGAATTATAATGGACAATTACTATACCCTTAAATCAACCATGCTGTTAATCAGCAGCTTTCAGGGAGAAAAGCTAATATCGCTTATCAATAAGTTAAAATACCTTAATAAAAAATTACCCGGGCTAAGGCTTTTGCGGGGTGATCTTTATCTGGCTGTCGCCGATCCAACCAGTTACATCCACCCCTGCAACTGTTACGGTATACTTACTTGCGATGTCAGATGTATAGAAAGACACCTTCGCCTTGCCGTTTTGGTCAGTTGTGATGTTTGGCTCCCAATACAGGGTTGCGCGGTAATCAGGCTTGATAGCTGCACCAGGGATCAACATTATATTTAGGACTGTAAAACTGCATGGGACGCATTACCGGCAATGGCCTGTAAGTTACAACGCTGGGCGCAAGGTTTTTGAACCAGCCATTACCATTTTTGGTAGTGATATCAATACTGGCGAAATCGGGCGTTTTATTAGTCAAAACATTTGCCCTTGCTTCCAGATAACCAGGTTTATAACCTACCTTATATACCCAGCCGCTTAAGATAGGATTGAACGGATCTTGCTTAAGGCCCCGGGGTTTCCGTCGCTATCAAAAAATTTACCACCAAGTATTGCGGCTTCTGATAATGCAATTTGCTTACCGGTAAAATGTGGATTAATCCACCAATTTCTGGGCTCAAGGTAATTCACCATGTTCTTTTCAGTGTAATATACTTCCATACCCTTAAAGGTTGCTATCTGGTATTGGCTCAACTCCTCTTCTAATTCTTCAACTGTTGGGTTGGCACCCATAAACAGATCTAAGCCGCCGCCATCTATATGGATAACAACAATAGCATTGTTTAATTTTAGCGTAGGCATATTATGCTCCTCTACTATTTTTAAACCGGGTAGTTTTTGTTTTAGCAGTTGGTATAAGTTAAGTACGGCCGATTCTTTAATATCCTGCTCATCAAAAGACAGGTCGGCATTCCCCGGGCCGTTTCGGTTAAAGGAATCTTTGATAATCTTTTTGCTTTTTATTTTTACCTCTTTTAATACAATACCATTGTACCTGATGTTTTTTTCGTTGTTACTTTCGGCGGTGCGTTTTACATAATTTATTTGGGTGGTATCAGGATTTACGTACCAGGGGCAGGATAGGGTCGCTCAAAGTTTCGGGCACGGGCGGCGCCTTAAATTTATCTACACTAACATTGCCAAACGTCATGCTTTTTCCCTTGGCGTTTTTTGCCTGCAGGAAAAACGAACCGCTATCAATAACCGGTAATTTATTAGCCAGAACCGGCCGTTTTCGTCGGTATAAAATGTTTTTACGAAGGCTGGTTTTTGTGATGATACTAATACCGAAAATCCCGGAGCTACGGGTTTATTGGTAAGCGTGGTCACTCTGCCAGTTATCTTAAACTCTTTTTCTGCCTCAAATTTTGGCGGTTTAGCCGGGGCAAACACATTCTTCCAGTCATACCCTGTCCACCCCTGCGTTAGCATCAAATTATCCAGTGCCTGCCAGGCTTGTTTATCTTTACGATTTATGTAATAGCCGGGGTTTTCTATATTTCCTTTCAGATCGGCATTTAACAACAAACTGGTGTTAATGCTGTAATTACCCGTGGTATCTGGTCTCACCTGCGAATCGTCGGTAACTGTTAATGAAAAGCTACCCTGCACCGGGAACCCGCTTTTGTCTTTCACCTCAATAGTTAAAGCAACGCTATCCCGTTTTCTATAGATGGTTTTATTAGGCGTGATATGGATATTCAACTCATCGTGGTTATCTATAAATACCACCCGCTGGTTTAATGGCGTTTTGTTTTTAAAAAAGTTAAGCGGGCTATGCCCGATGGAAAGAGCCGTTTGTTGATCATTAGCTCTCCCCGGCTAAGTTCTACCTTTTGAGAGTAATAAATTTGGCCCCGCGAAGTGCCAATTAAAAAATAAGCGCTATCAGCAGGCAGTGAAGCCAGGCCCTTTAGGCTTACTTTAACCGTATTGCCCTGCTCTGTATTTACTACATGCATAACTGTTCCGTTAGGACTGATCTTAGGCAGATCAAAACTTTTTCCAACTGGCTGGCTTAACCGGGCTGTATAAACCTCGCCAGCTTTTGGGGTAAACTCAAAGCTACCCATGCCATCATGAATAGTGGTAAAAGTTGCCACTTTATCACCTCTACCATTGTAAATATCACCCAGAACGGATATGCCATGTCCATCTTCGGCAAGAGCCTTAAAGCCCACGATAGATGTAAGCCCCGCAACCAAACTGCCGCCTTCGGGAAGAAACTGCAGGTCGATGTTTTGGTTTCGATTAATAGGGAGCGGAACCTGTACAACTTTGTTATTGTCAGTTGGCTCTAACGAAGTAAGCTGCAAGCGTATCCGACGACTGTCTGCCCTTTCTTTTAATACATGGCTAAATCTAAGCGAGCCATCAATGCCGGTTTGCAGTTCTTCTTTGTATATATAATGGTCCTGATCATAAATACGCACCTCTACCTTTTTTATACCAACTGCCGAACTAAATTTGTCGGCTTTACGAAGTTTCAGTTCTACGTTTAGCTGGTCTTTATTATTTGTGCGGCTTATTGTCGCTGCCGATTTCACCAGCCGGGCATCCTGGGCCGGTACACCCAAATAAAACCTTTGGCTAAAAACATAGTCTTCGCCAAAGTTTTGCATCCAGTTGGTATAGGCGCGTAGGGTATAGCCGCCCTCGTGGAAAATATTTTTAACCAGTGGCATCTGCGCCCAACCAAGCCCCTCTTTAATGGGTATGCTAATGCGCCTCACCATTTGTGCGCTGTCATCATCCAGTTCAACATATAACAACCCGCTTAACTTTGATGCGGTTAGGTTTACCCCGTCTAATAAATATGCTTTAAACCAAAGCGTATCGCCAATATTATAATATGGTTTGTCGGTATGCAGGTAAACTTTCTCTACGGGCAGCCTCCGGTTAAAGCTATCCAACGGGGCTTTAATACGTAACAGGTCTTTATCAGGCGTGGCTAAATATCCATTGCTTCTTTGCGCAAGCAGGTTTAGTATAGTGCTTAACAGCACAAGTGTTAACAGAATTTTTTTATAGTTCATATATGGCCACTTTTACTTATTAATCTTTATTTGGCTGTCACCAATCCACCCGGTTACATCAACCCCGGCGACAGTTACTGTATACGCGCCTGCGATGTCTGACGTGTAGAAAGATACTTTGGCTTTGCCGTTTTGATCGGTAGCTATGTTGGGTTCCCAGTGTATGGTTGAGCGATAATCAGGCAAAGTAATCGCACCGGGGGCAACATTATATTTAGGACTGTAAAATTGCTGCGGATGCATTACGGGTAATGGGCGGTAAGTTACCACACCGGGTGTACCCGATCTATACCAGCCGGAACCATCTTTAGTTGTTAATACAATAGTTGGCATTGGTGGCCAATCTTTAAGGTACAATGCTTTTAACCTGTTAAGGCGTGGTTCAGTAAAAATTACTTCAATACCTGTTAGGTTTACTATTTGTATCTGGCTCATCTCGTCTATATACTCTTCCACCGAGTATCTATCGTCAATACGCAATGGTAATCCGCCACCGTCAAGTTTTATATTAACAACTAAATAATTGATTTTGGGCTTGGCAGGGAATTTTGCACCCCACGGATGGTCGGACCTGAAGTAATTATCTACCCTAAAACCCGGTACTTTTTGTTTTAGCAACTCATACAAATTTTGCACTCCCGATTCTTTAATATCCTTTTCATCATAAACAATGTCGGCATCAGCCTCGCCAAGCGGATTGCGGGATAGTTTAATAATCTTTTTCTCTTTGATTTTTACCTCTTTTAATACTATTCCGGTCATTTTTATATTATCATCACTGTTGCTTGCCGCTTTGCGTAGTACATAATTTAATTGTACACTGTCGCTGTTTACATACCGGGGCTGCAATTGGTCGCGTAAGGTTCCGGGAATATTTGGTGCTTTAAACTTAGCTACCGTTATCTCGCCAAAATTTATCTTTTTGCCTTTGTCGTTATTAGCCTGGATAAAGAACGAGCCGCTATCAATATTCGGCAGGTTTTTAAATACATAGATCCCTGCCGAATCTGTTGTAGCAAATGTTAAAAAGATGGCTTGCGCGATGAAATTATCACCTTTGAATTTGGAACAGGCTTATTAAAAGGTTAGATACCCTGCCGGTTATTTTAAATTCTTTCTCGGCTAAAAACTTTACTGGTTTAGGTGTAAATACATCCGCCCAAGTATAGCCCGTCCATCCTTGCGTAAGCATCAGGTTGTCTAAAGCCTGCCAGGCTTGTTTATCTTTGCGGTTGATGTAATAGCCGGGGCCTTCAATATTCCCTTTCAGATCGGCGTTGAGTAATATGCTGGTATTGATACTGTAATTGCCAATACTATCGGCCCTTACTTGCGAATCATCAGTAACGGTAAGTGAAAAATTACCCTGCACCGGGAACCCGCCTTTGTCTTTAACCTCTATGCTTAAACTTACACTATCGCGTTTTTTGTAAGTGGTTTTATTGGGTTTGATGCCGATATTTAATTCGTCGTGATTATCAATGAATACTGCGCGCTCATTTAGTGGTGTTTTACCTTTAAACAGCGTGAACCTAACTACCCCCGAAGGAAAAAGTTTCTTAGAAACACTGATATCAGGCTGGTTAAGCTGCACTTTGTATGAATAATAAATCACGCCCCTTGATGTGCCTATTAAATAGCAACTACTATCGGTAGGTGAAACTGTAGCCGATGCATATAGTGACACTACGCGTGATAATGCGACAGTATCGACATCAAACAATAAAGCCGCGCAAACGCGATGGGCATGGGAATGGGACGAGGCAGGTTCCAGTGCCCGAAGGCCACCGCTTACGGTACTGATGATTCTGAAGCAGCCGATATTGGCGGCAATGTCAATACCGGCGTGCGCGAGATGCCGGGCTGTGCTTACGCGAGGATGGGCGGTATACACTGCGGATGCTATTACCCCAAACCAGTAAGGCAGCCGAGAAAAGACTACTTGAAAGCAGTAGCTGTTCCAGATGTAATCTTTTTGGCATTTATTCGACGGGGATCTGAATTTGGAAACCTGCCGTGTTTGGCGACTTCAGTTCTTTCTCCGGTGACAAGGAAATTAATAGTACGGCGAACAACGTAGTGCTAAGCAATCATTCCCGGAGGTTCTACGCGGCCTGTCATGCAAGCGCGACGGTACCGATCGATATGTACACGCAACGACAGCTGCCGGTGATGATGTATAAAGAGGTAAAAAATCAAGAAGAAAAGACCATCCCGCAATCCACGAGCGAGACTGTGCCGTGTCCCCATGATGAGAATTATTAAGAATGGAGATCAAATGGTTAACTTCCAAAACAAAGATACCGGTTTCAGGAGCGAGATATTCGGGTCAGGTCAAAATTCTGCCAGCTAAATCAATTATTTTGGTTGATATAGGCGATGACGGACCACTGTGCGACGATAGTAAGATGGTTCCGGCTGTGCCGATCAGGCGCAGTGTGACCTACATTGCTCCCATCCGCGCTGGCGGTCGCTAATGTTGCCCCAGTGCGATTACTTTGCCTGATTTATCGCTTTCAACCACGCGGAACTTTGCGCTTACCGATCAAACGGCGAAACCACGTCGGGTATCACGAGCGCGTATCCAATAGCCGGTGAGTTATTGGGTAATAGTAAGAAATGACCGCTGCGAACTAGCAAAAAATTCTGTTAGCGCGATAACGACGCATACCAAACCTTTGCTTTGC
>NZ_JABFCR010000037.1:0-27993 GCF_013087555.1 Mucilaginibacter humi | reverse complement strand
TTAACGCCCATGAAGATTCTTTAATAAAGCTTGGTACCAGCGAAGAGCGTATTTGATGTTATCCGCATAGCGTCGTTGGTAACTGCAACTGGAAAAATTATTTTAATTACTGTTTTTTTCGATATTTATATTAAATTTAATAAACCGGACTATTACTACGCTTTATATATGGGTAATTACCCAGTTTATTAAAATTTAATATAAATATCGAAAAAAAACAGTAATTAAAATATAATTTTTCCAGTTGCAGTTACCAACGACGCTATGCGGATAGCATCAAATATACGCTCTTCGCTGGTACCAAGCTTTATTAAAGAATCTTCATGGGCGTTAACGCACATTTCACACCCATTTACTGCAGATATAGTTAAGCTCATCAATTCAAAAAACTCCTTGCCGGTTACCGGCTTCATCATTATTTGCATACGGATGCGCGCCGGTATCTGGGTGTACTTTTCCTTCTGCGTAAAATGCCTGAACCGGTAAAATATATTGTTTGATGCCAGTAATGATGCGCAAGCTGCAGCCTCTGCAATATCTTCATTTGTGGCGCCTTGTTCTGCAGCATATTTGGTATAGTAATTAGTAAGCGGCAGGTTATTGTTATTAACAGCTACACTTAAACCCAATAGGGCGCATTCTTTAGTGCTTAACTGGTCTGAAGTTAGTGTACTGGTAAAGTTTAATTTCAAATCGCGTAAATAGCGCGATTCGCCTTGTTCCAACAAAGTAAGGCTGGCGGTGCGGTATGAAGTGTCAACGCCAATGCTTTGTAATAATTCGTTTATTGTTTCTGTGCTTTCGCTCATGATTTAATGTAATTTACAGTCAATAAAAAAATCCCCGTTTTATAGGGGATTTTAAGGTCTTAAACAGTTAATGTTTCCTGGCCCTTTTCCCAGTTGCATGGGCAAAGCTCATCGGTTTGTAAACCATCTAATACACGTAATACTTCCTTAACGTTACGGCCAACGCTTAAATCGTTAACACATACCCAACGTACAATGCCGGTAGGGTCAATAATAAAAGTTGCACGATAAGCGATTTTTTCGTTAGGCTCTAATATGCCCAATTCCTCGGCTAATGATTTTGAAGTATCAGCTAACATCGGGAATTTCAAATCGCGCAGATCATCATGATGAGTTCTCCGTGCAGCGTGTACAAATTCAGAGTCAGTTGATGCACCAATTAAACGGGTCTCGCGGTCGCGGAACTCGCCATAGTTTTTGTTAAATTCGGCAATTTCAGTAGGGCAAACAAAGGTAAAATCCTTTGGCCACCAAAACATTACGGTCCAAACATTATCATCATTAACCAAATAATCAGAGGTTAATGTTTCAAATTCTTTTCCTTTTTCTAAACTTACTACGGCTGTTTTAGAGAAAGCCGGGAATTTTTGTCCTATGGTAATCATATATAATTATGTGTGTTTTATTTTTATGCAAATATACGGATTTCAAGTCGTGTATATTATTGGAATTTTAAATGCCTTATAGTTTTTGTCTATGAAGTTATAATTTAATATAGTATTTGCAAATATGGCAATGTAATGCCTTTGTTGAAACTGTAAATTGATCACTCAAAAAATACCTCTTGCTATTTTAAAGGCGACTTCCTATCTTAACGCAACCAATATTCCTAAAAATAAGCATGTTATGAAAATTAGTACCCGGGCTGCCGTTGCGCTTGTTTGTTGCACTGTTATTTCTTTAGCCGTATCGTGGAGACCAGTTCCCCCTATTGCCCGTCCGGCAAAAGCAGCTTCTGCTTTAATGAACGGGCGATACTTATTTGTGGCCGCCCCCGGCATCCGCGATTATTTGGGTTACGGCGGCCATGGGTTAATGGTATTTGATATTGATCATGGCCATAAGTTTGTAAAACGTATCGCGTTAAACGGGTTGCATCCTAAAAATGGCTTGCCATCAAACGTTAAAGGTATAGGCGTAAGCCTGCCGCTGCATAGTGTTTATGTAACCACGCTTGAAGCACTACAGCGTATTGATATTGTAACCGGTAAGCTTATTTGGGAAAAGCCTATCCCCGGCGGATGTGACCGCCTGTCAGTTTCTCCGGATGGTAAAACCATGTACCTGCCATCATTAGAGAGCCATTACTGGAACGTTATCGACTGCGAGAACGGCAATATTATAAAACGACTGGATGGGTTTAACGCATCGCATAATACTATCTACGCCTTATCAGGCAAACATGCTTACCCGGCCGATATTAAAAATACCATAGTAAAAATTGCCGATACCAAAACCAACGAAGTTACTGCCCGTGTTGGCCCGTTTATAAATTTTGTACGGCCCTTTACAATCAACAGAAAAGAAACCCGCATTTTTGTTAACTGTAATGATTTGCTGGGCTTTGAAGTGGGCGACATCACAACCGGGAAGAAAGTAGCACATAAGGAAGTAGAGGGTTGGACAACGGGCCCGGTTAGGCGGCACTCCTGCCCCAGCCATGGTATAGGTTTAACTCCCGATGAAAAGGAGATTTGGCTATGCGATGGATTTAATATGCGGATGCATATTTTCAGCGCTGTAGAGCCTTATCAACAGCTGACCACTATACCTTTACAGGATATGCCCGGCTGGATAACTTTTACAATTGATGGTAAATACGCGTATCCATCAAGCGGAGAGGTTATTGACGTTAAAACCCGCAAAATTGTAACCATACTTAAAGATGAGAATTACAATAACGTTGCCAGCGAAAAAGTATTAGAAATTGACTTTAAAGATGGTAAACCCGTTAGAGCTGGTGATCAATTTGGGGTAGGTCGGGCGATGTAGCAGAACATCTGTAACCTAAATTCAAGTATAGTAGTCTGAGTTTCCATGAAACTTAAACTATCCTTTGGTTATATAATTGCCTTTTTATTGCTGACACTGGCAATGCTTGAACTGCATGAAACTGTACATATCATCACCGGCCGCATCATCTGTGGCGATTGGGGCAGCAGGGACTTTAATGTTTGGAATTTATGTAAGGATTGCAACGAACATTATCCAAACTCGTGGCTGGCTACGTTAACCGGCCCGTTTTTTTCATTTATAATGATGTGGGTGGGAATGGGGTTGTTATACGCTATCAATGACAATTATAAAGCCGCTGGTTTTGCATTGGTATTTGCCAATATTCCTTTCGGCCGCATAAGCCAGGTTATGATGGGCAGCGGCGATGAAATGATAGTTACCAAGGCACTGCTTAAAGATAGTTTAACCCATAATCAACTGATTTTAACTGGTTCTTGTATCCTATTGTTATTAGGGGTGCCGCCTATCGTCAAAGCATATCTAACGCTTAAAAACAAAATGGCGTGGTTGTACTTATTGGGATTTTTAACCTTGCCGTTGGTGTTTATACTAACATATGTGCTTACTGCTTTAAATGGCTTACTAAACAAAGGTTTTTTAGCCAACGCATGGATAATGGGTACACCCCTATTAATTACATTGCATACATTTATCGCCCCGGTTTTACTGGCCTGTTTTTATAAAAATTTATTACCCGCAGCCAGGAATAAATAGCGTGATAAACGCCTTATTTTCATTCATCTATACAAAGCCCATTTTCGGCGATACATTTTTTGACCTGCGGGCAACTTTAACTACATTTGAATAGTAGGTTTTGCCCGGGACTATGTATATAGCGAGTATAGTAAACTTTATAAAGAAATACAGCTTAGTTCTGGTTATAGTATTGCTTGCGGCTTTACCTGCCGTAAGCTATGCACAGCTTTGTAGCGGCAGCTTAGGCGACCCGGTTGTAAAAATTGATTTTGGTGCAGGCAGTTCAGTACATGCACCGGCTTTACCTGCGGGTACTACCAGCTATACTAATAGTGCCAGTGATTTCCCTACCGATGGTTCATATACTATTGAAAATACTACTGCCGGCTCTGGTAACGTTTGGTGGAGCACTAAAGACCATACGGGCAATACCGGTGGCTATATGATGGTGGTAAATGCCAGCTCATTAAAAACAGATTATTTTTACAAAACCACGGTTACGGGCTTATGTTCAGGTACTACTTTTGAGTTTGCGGCATGGGCCGCAAATTTGATAAGAACTACGGACGTTAGTCCACCAGACCTCACCTTTACTATATTTAAAACGGATGGTGTTTCTGTACTCGCAACATTTAACACCGGTGCTATTCCGGTAACGCCGGGTGGGTTAATCTGGAAACAATATGGAACAAGTTTTAAAATGCCGATAGGAGAGTCGGATGTTATCGTACAAATAACCAATAACTCACCCGGCGGCATACCAGGCAACGATTTGGTTTTAGACGATATTACTTTTCGTCCATGTGGCCCTAACGTTAGCTCTAATTTTGTTGTTGGCACCCAGTCAACGGCTTCGGTACAGGCCTGTACCGGTAACACCCAAAGTTACACTTTAAATTCAACTGTTGTAAACAACACTTATGTTAATCCATCTTATCAATGGCAGGTAAATACAGGCTCGTCCTGGGGCAAATATTGCCGGCGCCAATACAACCACTTTTACAGTAAATCAGCCGGCCGTTGCAGGCACTTATCAATATCGCATGGTAACTGCCGAAGCAAATATTGGTTCGGCGTCCTGCCGGTATCGTCTAATATACTAACACTTACGGTGGGTAACACACCCGTTGCAGCATTTATAGCCACTAATAGCGATGCGAATTGCCTGCTTAAAACGGTCGATTTCAAAGATAAATCAACCCCAAATGGCACACCCATAACCAGCTGGAAATGGGATTTTGGAGACGGGGAAAACAGCGTAGATGCCAACCCGTCTCATACGTATGCAACTCCGTGCGTTTACCCTGTAAAACTTACAGTGGCAAATAGCACAGGGTGTGCGTCGAGCTTTCAGCAAACAGTAAACGTAACGTCAAAAGTAGTTGCAGATTTTGATGTGACTGTATCGTTATGCCCTAATTCGCCGGTTACTTTTACAGATAAATCCACAAGTACCAACCCTATAGTACAATGGCATTGGAGTTTTGATGATGGGACGCCCGCCCTAATCTTAACAAGTGGTGCCCCCTTTACGCATACCTTTGCCACTACCGGAGATCACCAGTGTCTTTAGAAGTAACAACATCTACAAGTTGTGTAAGCGATATATTCTCAAAAACAGTTACAGCGACAGCTGCTAAGTTTAGCATTTGCCCGGGGGAGGTTACCCAGTTTACTGATGAAACTATAAAGCCGGGCACCCCGGGTTTTACTTTTAGCTGGAATTTTGGAGATGGGGCAGCAACGGCAGCTAACCCCAATACTTCATCACTTCAAAATCCAACTCATACATATGTTAATCCCGGTAACTATACGGCAACTTTAACAGTGTCGTCACAAAACGGATGTCCGCCAAGTATACAGCAAAAAACATTTACAGCAACCGCAGCACCTGTAGCTAATTTTGAAATAGAAAATAAAGCCAGCCTTTGCGGTAGCGATAGTGTAACTTTTATTGATAAAACAGCCGTTAGCAGTAATATAAAAAGATTGGTGTGGTTTTACGACGTTGATAATCATCCAACAGATAGCGTGGTAATTACTCAGGCTAAAATGCGCAGCGATAAAAAATATCATTATTTTTATGAGCCAAATAACAGCGCAACACCACAAATTTATCATGCGCTTTTAATAGCACGTATTGGCGGCCCCTGTCCTGATCCGACATTTAAACAGGACGTAGTTATTAACCCCGCACCTGTGGCTGTTTTATCAGTAAACGGTACCGCGCTGGTAAGCCCTTATATTCTATGCCAGGATGCCGGGCCAATAATTATTAAAACATCGGCCAATGTACCGGGCAAACCAACATTTACCGGAGAGGGCATAACTACTGATGGGGCATTTGACCCGAAAGTTTCAGGTACCGGCACATTTACTATTAATTATTTGTACACTGCAGATAATACCGGCTGCACGTATACCACAACTTTTAAAATCACGGTTAGCGCTTTACCGGTAATAACGCTGGCCACAACCGCCACTGCCTTAGAAGGCCAGCAAACAACTTTAAACCCCGGCGTAAGCGGCAGTAATTTAAAATATTTGTGGTCGCCTGTTGCAGGTATTAGCGACCCTACCGCCCTTAATCCATTTTTTAGCCCGGGGATTGATACAAAATATACACTTACGGTAACCACATCCAATGGTTGTTCGGCGTCGGCAGAGGTAGCAATAACGGTTTTAAAAACTCCCGTTGTGCCTAATACATTTACCCCTAATAACGATGGTATAAACGACACCGGAACATTAAATATTTAGATGCTTACCCTACAGCCATTGTAGAGGTGTTTAATAGGAATGGGTCGAAAGTATTTAGCTCGAATAATTATACCGTACCATGGAATGGCAAGTTTAATGGCGCCGTATTACCCTTTGGTGTGTATTATTATATTATAGATACTAAAAGCGGGCGCAAGCCTATAACGGGTAGTTTAACAATTATAAAATGAGGCGTGTAATCAATATATTTATAAGGAATAATTTTTTGGCAGATGTATCGCTCTAAGCTAACCGGTTTTTTTATACATGCAGCCGGCTGGCTAATGTTCCCGGGTTTCCCGCTGCTGTTTATGAACCGCACGCAGGATAGCATTGGCAGCACCTATTTCGTTATATTATCGCCTTATTACTGGCTATTTTGCCTTACCTATATTTTTATGTTTTACCTGAACGCCCGGTACCGGTACCACAATTTGTATTCAGGAAAAAGTATTTCATATATGGTGTGATCGTGCTGTTGCTATCTGGATTGGTTTATTATTTGCAGCCGTTTGATAACCTGTTGCGCCATAATTTGCGCGAAAGCCCAAAATCCAAAAACATTGGTTTGCCAAATGCGGAAACTATAGGCCCCAATACCAAAAGCCTGCCCTTTGGGCCACTACCCCACCAGGATATGCGGATGCAGGACCCCAAGCCCAAGCCGTCAAGCGGTATTGTAATTATACATCAGGCCGGTAATATTGATATGGTGGGCCTGTTTATATTTATTGTAATTATAGGGCTGAGCATTGCCGTAAGCACGGTGCAAAAATGGCAGCTTACAGAGCAACGCATGGTAAAAGCTGAAGCCGAAAAGGCAACCGCCGAACTGTCCTTTTTAAAAGCGCAGATAAACCCGCACTTTTTATTCAATACGCTAAATAATATCTACGCCTTATCTGTTACCGGCAGCGAGCATACATCGGCAAGTATTATGAAACTATCAAACATTATGCGATATGTTACTGATGAGGTAGAAGAAAACGAGGTATCATTACAACATGAATGGGACTGTATTCATGATTATATCGATCTGCAACGCCTGCGCTTAGGTAAGAAAACAAAGCTAAATTTTGAACTCGCTGGCACTATAGGCTATCAACGTATTGCGCCCCTGATCTTAATGACTTTTATTGAAAATGTTTTCAAGTATGGCATAAGCAAACACGAAGCTACACAGATCACTATCAAGTTAACCGTTGAGCCAAACAAACTAATATTTTTTAGCCAGAATAGCATAGTCGAGAATAATTCGAAAGCGAACCGTACAGGTATCGGCATAAAAATACCCGGCAACGGTTAAATCATATTTACCCCGGCAAACACCGGTTGGATATCAATACAGAAAACAACCTGTTTACCGTACATTTAGAAATAGACTGTTAAACCCCTATTATGCAATTAAAATGTGTCGCTATTGACGATGAGCCCCTTGCGCTGGAAATCATCAAAAATACATCTCGCAGTTCCCTGCTTTACAGCTAACTCATACGTTTGAAGACGCGGTATCCGGCGCCGAGTTTTTGAAGATGAACAAGATAGACCTGCTATTCATCGACATTAATATGCCTGATATTTCCGGCGTCGACTTGGTGCGTGCATTGGGAGATAATAAACCAATGGTGATATTTACTACGGCTTACAAAAACTTTGCTTACGAGGGTTTTGAGCTGCAGGCTCTGGATTACCTGCTAAAACCCATAGATCAAAAACGCTTTGCCGCCGCGATTGAAAGAGCCATCGAGTACCACGAATATAAATCCGGCGATAGTAATGCTGAGGACGAAGCGATATATGTACACTCCGAATATCGCACCATAAAAATAAACCTTAAGGAGATAGAATACCCGGAAAGCATGCAGGACTATGTTAAGATATACCTCTCAGGAAATTCAAAACCTATACTTACCCTGCAAACGCTTAAGTCGCTTTTAGAAAAACTGCCCGAAAAGCAATTTGTTCGTATCCACCGTAGTTATGCCATTTCGTTAAAACAGGTTAAGTCGATACATAACCGTAAAGTGCAATTGCATTCTATCGAACTGCCTGTTGGCACCAGTTATATCGATACCATTAAGGGCTGGTCGGCATAAACCAGGCCTTTTTGATTCACACCGGTGTCTTGGTCATTGATGGTAGTAAAATCAGTTGTTTTTCAGGCATCGGGGCCTATTCCGGTAGTAATTTTAGGCGTTTTTCAAGCATCAGGACTTATACCGGTAGTAATTTTGACCATTTATCGGGTATCAAGCCTTATGCCGGTAGTAAGTATTTTCCATAAGTAGCTGATAAACAAGTATTTGTTAACTAATCAAAGAACTTTAGGGCGATTTTTTGAGAAAATAAAATCTGTAATGTATGTTGTAGCGATAGCCGCGAGAAGAAGGATGGAATTATAACAATATACGAAAAAATAAGGAATTGTTTGGTGACAGAGTTGGTTATATAATGAGGTTTATATGGTGGTAAGCCTTAGCGCGCATGGCTTGCCCCACTCAATTAAACCCATATATACCCCTATTTTAACCCACACAACATTCTTCAACAAAAAATCACCTCAATTACACCGCATTATTTATATTTGGAAGCACTTTAACGCTCAGGCATTTAATTTATTCAACAACAGCAAATGAAAAAAGTAATTTTGGTAACAGGGGCTTCATCGGGCATTGGCTTGGCCAGCGCCACCGCATTACATGAAGCCGGACACACCGTTTATGGCACTACCCGTAACCTTGCAAAAAGGTAAACGTACCCTTCAATTTAATTGAACTGGACGTAACCGACGATGCATCGGCAAAGGCTGCTGTTGATAAAATTGTAAAAGCCGAAGGCCGGATTGATGTATTGGTAAACAACGCCGGTAACGGTATTGCCGGCCCTGCTTATGCCATGCCGGTTGATAAAGCCAAGCAACAGTTTGAGGTTAACTTCTTTGGCGTAGTACGTATGTGCAGCACCGTTATCCCCGAAATGTTGAAGAACAACAGCGGCATTGTAGTTAACATAAGCAGCCTTGCTGGTTTATTTGGATTGCCTTATCAAAGTATGTACGTAGCATCAAAATACGCTGTTGAAGGCTATAGCGAAAGCATGCGTATGGAGTTAAAAAAACCGGCATCAAAATAACCACCATTAACCCGGGCGATTTTAAAACCGAGTTTACCGGCAGTCGCGAAAAATACCTTTTACAGTTGATAATGAAAACTGAAAGCTAATTACGATGTGGCCATAGCCAGCATTGAAAAAGACGAGAATGCAGGTGCCGACCCAATTGCGATTGGTAAGCAACTGGTTAAAATAGTTGGCAAATCAAATCCTGCCCATCAATACCGGTTGGCGCTATTGGCCAAACCATTGCGGTTACTTTAAAGAAAGTATTACCAGGCGGTGTTTTTGAAGGTTTGATGGCTGATCATTACGGGATAAAGTAGATTACAGAATAAACAGTATTTTTGTCATTGCGAGCGTAGCGTGGCAATCGCAAGGATGCAAAGTCCGCGATTGCTTCGTCGTACCTCCTCGCAATGACATATTTTTTTAATAGCAGTGGGAAAAGATAAACTAAGACGTTTTGCCGAGATAGAAACTTTCAGCAACGTTTTACAACTGGATGCAGGGAAGCCTTATAAGGGCCAATGGAGCAAAGAATTTTTTAAGAACGATAACCCGGTAGTGCTTGAACTGGCCTGCGGTAAGGGCGAGTACACAGTAAACCCGGCGGTAATGTTCCCTGACAAGAATTTTATTGGAATAGATTATAAAGGCAACCGCATTTGGCGTGGCGCTAAAACAGCTATCGAAGATGATGTACCTAACGTAGCTTTTATACGCATGCAGATTGAAACGCTGACTGAATTTTTTGCACCGGGTGAAGTAGATGAGATCTGGATAACTTTCCCGGATCCGCAGCCGCAATTAAGCCGGGAAAAAAACGGTTAACATCCCCACGCTTTTTAAATATGTATAAAGAGGTATTGAAACCGGGTGGCTGTATAAACCTTAAAACAGATAATGACGGGTTTTATGAATACACTGCCGGGAAGGTAAAGGAGTTAAATTTGAAAGAGCACATTAACACCGCCGATCTTTACCATTCGGAGTATGCCGACGAGGTGTTATCCATCAAAACCTACTACGAAAAGAAATATTTAAAGGATAATAAGAATATTAACTACCTTAAATTCTCATTCGAATAATTAGCCGGTATGCCCGATTATAACTTTTATGATAACGTTTATGATGTAGCCCGACAAATCCCTGCCGGGCGCGTAACATCGTACGGTGCTATCGCCAGTTATTTGGGTACAAAGGGTTCGTCAAGGATGGTGGGCTATGCCATGCAGGTCTGTGGCAATGCCCAACCGCCGGTGCCCGCACACCGGGTTGTTAACCGCCGGGGACTCTTGACTGCCAAGTTCCATTTTGGTGGCGACAGGATGCAGCAGCTATTGGAAGCCGAAGGCGTAAAAGTTAAAGACGACCAGGTGCAGGATTTTAAAACTGTATTTTGGGACCCGAATATAGAATTAGCCCTATAGAAAGGTTTGTCATCCTGAGCATAGCGAAGGATCTTCTAAGCGCGACTGGTATGATGTATAAGATTCTTCGCTATGCTCAGAATGACAATTTGATTTGTGGCTAAAACTCTAGCTCCAACAACATCGGGCAATGATCAGAATGCTTTGCTTCCGGTAAAATAGCAACCCGTTTGATATTATCCTCCAACTCTTTACTCGCCATGGCGTAATCAATGCGCCAGCCCGGGTTTTTGGCGCGGGCGTTAAACCGGAAGCTCCACCGGTATAGTTATGCGGTTCTTTGTTTACATGCCGGAAGGTATCCACATAGCCCGACTCGATAAAGTTTTCCATCCACTCGCGCTCCTCAGGTAAAAAGCCGGATGAATTGGCGTTTGATTTTGGGTTATGGATATCTATCGGGCGATGGCAAATATTATAATCGCCGCAAATAACCGGCGGGGATGCGTAACTTTTAACAGGGTAAGATACTTCCCAAATTCATCCAAAAATCTAAACTTAAACGCCTGCCTGTCCTCACCGCTTGAACCCGACGGGAAGTAAACGCTCATTACCGATACCTCATCAAAGTCGACACGGATATTGCGGCCCTCGCGGTCAAAATCTGCAATACCACAGCCGTATTCTATATGATTTGGAGTGCGTTTGGTTAGTATAGCGGTACCGCTATAGCCTTTCTTTTCGGCCGGGAACCAGTAATGCTGATAGCCTAATGCCTCAACCAGTGCAAGTCGGTTAATACATCTGGCGTAGCCTTAATTTCCTGCAGGCAAATTACGTCGGCATCAGTAGCCTGTACCCGGCCAGCCAGTTTTTATTTATCGCAGAGCGGATGCCGTTTACGTTGTAAGTGATGATCTTCATGCCCAGATTACTTATCTAAACCTAACAATTTATCCAGATCCTTACACTCACCTTTTGAAAGCACTGTAACTGTCATCGGCACATTCTCTAATGGGCGGTCATGCTCATCTTTTTTAACGGCGGCTATGCGGTCAACCATGTCAATGCTGGTAACTACTTCCCCATAAACGGTGTAGTTTTGGTCGAGGTGTGGTGTGCCGCCAACCGATTTATAAATTTCGCGTTGGGCTGCAGGAATCTCACGACCCTTTAAACGACCTTTTATTAATTTATCCAGCTCCTCATCAGTAAAGCGTTTACCTTCTACAATGTAAAACTGGCAACCGCTTGATGCTTTAGCCGGGTTATCATCACGTGCGGCTGCTAATGCGCCACGTTTATGGAAAAGCGACTCATAAAATTCAGACGGTACGGTATAACCAACATCACCATTGCCCAACTCGGCGCCGGCTTTGTTTTTACTCGTGTCGCGCGAGTCGGGGTCGCCTCCCCGGATCATAAAGTTTTGGATCACCCTGTGAAACAGTGTGCCATTATAAAATCCTTTTTTAGCCAGCTTTATAAAATTGTCGCGGTGCTGCGGGGTTTCGTTATATAAACGGATGATCACCTCGCCATAGGCGGTGCTTATTTTTACGTATTGATTTTTAGGTGGTTTTGCAAAAGCGGCAGCTGTGAGCAGTATAAAAGCAAGGGTAAAAAGTCTTTTCATAAGGTTAATTAATTTCGTCCTCAAAATAGTTAATTATTAATGATTTTATCACCATCTCCTGTTCTAATAAAGTATAGTTAGGGATCACTTTTACCAGTTTCCAGTGCGGCCAGCCGTCCTGGTCCAAACCTTCCAGCTCATAAAAACCCATCATGCTAAATAATTTACAATTGGCAATATGCATCAGCTCTTCTTTTTGGCGCTTGCTAAACTTGCGCGGGCCCTGTCCCAGTTCCTGTACACCAATTAAAAACAGCATTACCTTAACATCAGGTATCTCGCTGTCAAAATCCTGCGCTATCCGCTGCTGTAACTCACTCCATTTTTTGTTGATCTCTGCCGGTGTCATACCGGCAAATATACATTGCCGGCGGTGCTATTTATACAGAAAATGCAATTGTTATTGCAACATTATTGCTTTTGCTTGTTGATTTTACATTTTAATGCTTAATTTTGCGGTAGATTTAAAAAAGCACTGCTTATTTTGAAAAGGTACAAGGCAAATATATTCTACTCATGGCTGTTATTGGTCTGCTTTATAGCGGGGCAATATATAGTTTATAGCCACCAGCATAAAATTAATGCCAGCCATACTTCTAAATCGCATGACGTAGCCAAAAACCAATCGCGCACCATAGTTCAGGAAAAATGTTCGGTATGCGATGCTATGCACCATACAAACGCGGTAATAAATCAAGTTACTTATTTTAATCCTAATATTGTTACAAAGCATTTTTACAAGGTTTACAACTACGATTTTGTAAGCATTGCTTTAGTATTATCAGCCGGGCGCGCTCCGCCGGTTTTAGCATCCTGCTAATTATAATTTGACGATTGTTTTATCGTTCAAAAAAGTATCCTAACAATATTTAAGAGCAACAAGTACGTAATTCTGTTTAAAGAAAAGGTCGTACTCAAACATAACTTCACAATGAAATTCCATATAAAATTAATAGGCCTGCTATTTATCATGCTGGCAAATACCTTCCTTACCAAAGCCGAAGAACCGGACCCGGGAACAATATCAGGTACGGTAACCGATAAGAAAGACGGTTCACCCATTGTAGGCGCCACCGTAAGCATCCCCGATTTGAAAACCGGCACCATTACCGATGCTAACGGCAAGTACACCTTAAATCATCTATCAAAAGGGACCTATATTGTTCAGTTTAGCTATGTGGGTTATTCCAGCGTTACTCAACGGGTCGACCTCTCTAAAGCGACAGTATTGAATGTGCAGCTGCAAACCTCATTTATTGAAGCCGGCGAGGTAATTATTACCGGCGTAAGCCGCGCAACCGAATTAAAGCGCAGCCCTATCCCAATGGCGGCCGTCGGTAAATCATTTATCGACCAACGATCGGCAGCGGGCAATGTTATTGATATGATAGCCAATTTGCCAGGCGTAAGCGCGGTGACTACCGGCCCTAATATCTCTAAGCCGTTTATCCATGGTTTAGGCTACAACCGGGTTATTACCTTAATGGATGGCATACGCCGGAGGGCCAGCAATGGGGCGACGAGCATGGCGTAGAGGTCGACCAAAACTCAATAGACCGTGTGGAGGTTATCAAGGGCCCTGCCAGTTTAACCTACGGGTCGGACGCTATTGGCGGTGTGGTGAATTTAATATCGCCGCCGCCGGTGCCTGAGGGAACAATATCCGGATCTGTTATGGCTACCTATGGTACCAACCAGGGGTTGTTCAATAACTCACTAAGATTGCAGGGCCATAATAATGGTTGGGTATGGGGGACGATCCTGTCGGCCAAGGAAGGTAAAGCCTACCAGAACCAGCACGACGGCCGCGTATTTGCCACAGGCTTTAAAGAAAAGGGTGCACGGGCCATGATCGGCCTGAACAAAGCCCGGGGATACTCTTATTTCAATGCGTCGTTATTTGATGACCAGCAAGCCATTCCTGATGGCAGCCGCGATGATGTTACCCGCCAGTTTACTAAACAGGTTACAGAAGATGATGCCTTCAGGCCCATTGTTTCTCCAGCTGAATTAAACTCGTACAATATCCCTGCACTGCACCAGCATGTGCAGCTTTACCGCATTTATAACAACAGTAATTTTATCCTTGATAATGGTGCCAACCTCTTTGTAAATTTAGGCTACCAGTTTAGCCACAGGCGGGAATATACCCACCCTGAAGATGCTACAACCGCGGGCCTTAACCTGCACTTAACTACCTACACTTACGATTTTAAGTATAATCAAACTTTTGGCGATGATTACGAAACCACTTTCGGCTTAAACGGGCAATACCAAAACAATACCATTGGCGGGGCTACCGATTTCCCGATACCGGCTTATCACCAGTTTGATATAGGGCCATTCGCAACTATAAAAAGAGTTTTGGCAAGCTTGATCTATCCGCAGGCGCACGCTATGATTACCGGTCGTTTAACGGGCAACCGGCTTATATTGATACCTTAAGTGCTAAGTATCCGCAATTATATACCGGCAGCAATACGTCTGCTACAGGCGTAATTAAACAGTTTGATGCTTTAAATAAAACCTTCACCGGCTTTTCGGGCAGCTTTGGCGCAACCTATAATGCAACCGACCGTTTCTTTTTAAAGGCGAACATATCGCGCGGTTTCAGGGCGCCAAGTATTTCGGAACTTTCGGCCAACGGTCCTGACCCGGGTTCGCAGATCTATCATACCGGCAACAGCAGCTTTAAACCCGAGTTTAGTGTGCAGGAAGACATTGGCGCATTCCTAACCCTACCCAATGTATCGGCCAGTGTGGAGTTGTTTAATAATGATATTGAGAATTATATTTACCAGCAACAGGTATTAAATCCCGATGGCAGCGCGGCTGTTAATCCTAACTATCCGCAATACACCGTATTTACATATACCCAAAGCAAAGCGCGCATTAATGGCGGTGAAGTTAGCCGGATATCCATCCAACCTCATGGCTGCATATTGAAAACAACCTGGCCCTTACTTATGGCAAAAACTTAGGCAATGGGGGCCCGGTTGCCGACAGCTTAAAATACCTGCCATTTATACCGCCATTGCATTCGCATTCTGAATTGCGGGGTACGTTTGCTAAAGGATTTTCAAAATTCAAAAACGTCTACGCGTTTGTCGGATTAGATCATTACAGTGCGCAGGATCGTTTCTTTTCGGCCTACGGTACAGAAACCTATACCGCAGGATATAACCTGTTAAGCGCGGGCATAGGGGGCAACCTGGTTAACGCTGCAGGCAGAAAGGTACTTGAATTATTTATTGAAGGCACTAACCCGGGTAATGTAAATTACCAATCGAACATGAGCCGCCTAAAATACTTTGATAACGCCGAAACCGCACCGGGTGTGCAACGCGGCATATTTAATATGGGCCGCAATGTAAGCTTTAAGGTGATTGTGCCTTTTGAACTGGCGCATAAAGCCGCGGCTAACTAATTAATCCTCCCTGTCATTTCGAAACGCAGTGAGAAATCTTAAACGCGCGATAGCAGCATGCCGTATAAGATTTCTCACTCGTTCCTCGTATCGAAACGACAAAAGTTTATTTAGGGAACTGTAATATCAAATTAGGATCAGGAATATTCTTCAGCCATTTATCCTTCTCAGAAAAACGCGCGACGCCCGGGTAATCGCCGGCTTTGCCTTCCATATCAAACATCAGTTGAAAATGCAGGTGCGGGGGCCAATTGCCGTTCTCGTTAATATCTCCAAAAGTTGCTATCTGTTGATTTTTGCTGATGGGCTGCCCAACGCTTAAGCCATGTAAGCTAACGCGTGACAGATGCCCGTAAAGGCTGAATAATTGCAGTCCGTCCAAATCATGCTGCAAAATTATGGTCGGGCCGTAATCGCCAAAATTATTATTGTCCCGGAAGCTATGGACAGTCCCATCCAGCGGCGCATAAACCCGTGTACCCGCATCACTCCAGATATCAACGCCTAAATGCAGGCGGCGGGGTTCGCCATCCGTATCAAAATGTTTGCTGCGGGCGTAGATTGTGCGGTGCTCCATATAGCCGCCAATGCCATAGCGGTAATTACCTGCGGCAAGTTTG
Source organism: Mucilaginibacter humi (assembly GCF_013087555.1). Taxonomy (NCBI): domain Bacteria; kingdom Pseudomonadati; phylum Bacteroidota; class Sphingobacteriia; order Sphingobacteriales; family Sphingobacteriaceae; genus Mucilaginibacter; species Mucilaginibacter humi. Next base: position 11,545 of record NZ_JABFCR010000037.1, on the reverse strand, counting down.
GTATTGATCCACTCGCTAAACTTTTGGCTATCGGCAATAGTATCAATGTCCGTGTCGGTATTGGCTGCTGTGAAATCGAAAGGATAGAGTTTATCTTTGGCCGTGTCGTAATCAACCACTTTGCCAATAGCAGTTGGGTTTGCTTTGAGGTAGGTGGTTAGCTTTGTGGCTGGGGTCATGGTTTGGTTGCCTCACCCGAAGTTCCTCTCCAAAGGAGAGGGACTTCGATGCAAGTTGCATAATTTTTTATTGAAAGCCCTTCTCCTTTGGAGAGGGGTTGGGGTGAGGCTCTTACTCCGTATCCGGCTGCTTCTCTTCCCTATGTATTTTATCAAAGATCTTGTCCATACGGTCGACATATTCGCTGGTATCATCAATAAAAAACTCCAGCTGCGGTATTACTCTTACCCGGTCCTTTATACGGCTGCCCAGTTTATAACGGATCTCTGAGGCGTGCAGCTTTATAGTTTGCAGCGCCTGTGCGTTATTGGCTGTATTAAAAAAGCTTAAAAACACCCTTGCAATTGCCGGGTCGGGTGTAACCCTTACTTTGGTTATGGTTACCATCGTATTTGGTAAATAACTCATTCCTTCGCGCTGAAAGATAGCGGCAAGGTCCTCTTGTATTACTCCGGCAAATTTTTGTTGACGTTTTGATTCCATAATTATTTAATTAACGCCAAACAGGCAAATCAGTTTCAATTTTAATATTTACAAATTAATATTAAGTAGTTTACTTGCAACCGGCAGGTATATCTTTTGTGATCTTTATTAATTTAGTTACCACCACCGTGCTGTCAAAAGCCACACCGGCAGCCGATTTTATTTTGTTACCTTCTGCTTCAATATAAACCCGGTCGCCGTATTTTTCAAAGCTAATTAATTGCGCGTATTTTAGTTCTAATTGTGCACAACTATCGGCAACCCAAAAATCGGTTTGGGTGCCACAGGGCCGAAAGGTTTTAGCGCCCGGCTCAAAGCTATATAATCCTTTAAAAATATTCGGGGTATGCTTTTCTTTTTGATCAGCTTTATGTTTACAGGACAACATACCCGCTATTATAAGCAATCCTGTAAAAACATATATCTTAACTAAACGCATGGCTCAAATTATAAATCCTGTTTAATATCATCCAACCCTTTTACACTTAGTGTCGCGCTGATAGCTGATGCTATGACCGATATCACCGTAACCGTTAAAAATACCAGTCCAAAATCGCCTAACCTCATATCAATAGGATAAGCGTTGTTTGTAACGGATAAACTTTCGTTCACCTTAATAAAGCTATAGTGTTGTTGCAATATACAAAATACAAAGCCAAGCACAATACCTGTTATACAGCCAACTAATGATATCATTAATCCTTCGAAAAAGAAAATACCTTGTATTAACTGTTTATTGGCACCCGGCTGGTAAGTATGGCAATATCCTTACGTTTCTCTATTACCAAAATAGTTAACGACCCAATTATATTAAACGCGGCAATTATTACAACAAAAGCCAATATCATAAACATGGCCCACTTTTCGAAATTAAGGGTTTGATATAATGCAGTATTTTGCTGCCTGCGGCTCTTTACTATAAATTTGTTGCCAATCCTGCTTTCTATCTCTGTTTGTACGGTTGCCGGTCGGTACCCGGTTTATAATTAAGATCGATGTAGGATACTCCCTTAGCTTCTTCAAACAGGCTGCGGGTAAAATCGATGGGTACAATAACCAGGTCGTCAAACTCCTGCTGTACGGCAAAGGCGCCGGCCGTGTTAATATTTCGCGATATAAATTCATCGCCCGGGTTTAGTGATATGCCGTTACCACGCCTTGGCGCATAGATGCGTAACGACCGCATTTCGTCATGAATATTAACGGATAAATTATTTTTTACTATGGCCCCCATAACGGCTAAGGGCCTGCCATCCAGTGCAGCGTGAAGGAGCCATCCTGTATAATACTATCCAGGCGCGGGTTCTTTAAAAATTCATCACTAACACCACGGATATTGGCTATAAAGGTTTTGTCGTTATACTGCACCACTACTTTGTCCTCTAATACTTCGGTGTACGAGAATATGCGGACATCTTTATGTATTCCTTGAAATTGCAGCGTGTTGGGGTCAAACGTCTTACCCATCTTTGCTGATATCCTTATCTCGGGCGAGAAATTGCTGTACATATTTAATATGGTCGACTCCAGCCCGTTAAATACAGATAGCAGGATGATCAATGCTGCCGTACCAATTAAAATCCCCAGCATAGAAATACCTGATATAATATTAATAGCGTGCATTTTCTTGGTAGAAAACAGGTATCGCTTAGCTATGTATATGGAGGTATTCAATTACGTTGTACGTTTTAATAGCGTAAAAGTACGTAAAACGTAAACGTTAAACGTACAACCTAACGCTACGTTAAAAAAGGATTATGCAGTTTCTCAAAGCCGATCGTAGTTTCCGGGCCGTGACCGGGATAAATAGTGCAGCTATCGGGCAGGGTTAATAGTTTTTTTCGATGTTAGCTATCAGCGTTTTAAAGTCGCCGCCGGGCAGGTCGGTACGGCCAATGCTGCCCCTAAATAGTACGTCGCCGCCAATTACCAGGTTAGCTTCCTCGTCATGAAAACATAGGTGAGCTGGCGAGTGGCCGGGCGCATATATCAAACTTAAAGTAGTGTTACCAAAACTTACAGTACCGGTTTCGCCTAAAAAAGTATCGGGTACCGGCGATGGCTCATAACGGATGCCATATTGCGGGGCATAACCTGCAACGGCTTCCAGCACCGGCAATTCGCCTTTATTAAATTGCGGTTTTAGTCCATACATGTCAAACACAAATTTATTGCCTAAAACGTGGTCTATATGGCAATGTGTGTTTAATAGCACTACAGGTTTTAAGTTATTATCCTTTATAAAATTTACCACCGCGTTTTGCTCGGCAGCATTATCCATACCGGGGTCGATGATCGCGCATTCGCCGGTTTCATCATATAAAATATAAGTGTTTTCCTGGAAAGGATTGTTGGAGAGTACTTTTACTATTGACATATTTTGTTGTACTTTTTATGTTTTACGTTAGACGTGGTAGGTTATACGTGAATTATAGCAGACTTTAGAAAACGTATAACGTAATACGTACAACGTCAAATGTAAATACGTTATTTCCACCTAAAGCTTTTTATCATCACGTTAATATCCTGCTTAACAAAATTAAGTACAGGCTGGATGGAATCAAGCCGGGGTTCGTTATTAAAATATAAGGCACCACGGATATAGTTTTTCACACTGTCGGTTAAAAAAACTGTACCGATGATGCCGAATTACCGCCAATGGTATAATAAAGGCCGTAAACCTTATGCCCGGGCACGCTGATATTCCCCGGTCGATAGCCGTAGCTTTAACGGTGTTTTTAAAGGCAAACTTGCGTGCGTCCTCTGTTAACTGGCGAAACACATCCTTTGATGTTATGGTTTCATAACTTAAATGCAGCGTACCGTTAAACTGCGGAAACTGCATATTTAACAGGTGGTTCATGTTGATCAGTTTTGGCCCTATGCGCGTTTGCGTATCTTTCTCTATCCGGGCATATACCGGGTATTGGAATGAAAACGGATAGGCTGATACAAACTCTTTATATTCCTTTTTGGGGAACTCTATCCTGAAATACCCTCTTGGCTTAGGCGAATAATCATTATTGCTGCCACAGGCCGAAAAAAACAGTACTGTTATTATTAAGATTACAAATATCTTCATGGGTGTTTTTCTTTTGAATTCCATATCTCCCATGATTTTTCGGCTTGCAGCACTAACATTTCGTAACCGTTTTTTGGGGTCGCGCCACGCTCAGCGCCTTTTCTTAAAAACTCGGTTTCAGGCGGGTTATAGATCAGGTCGTACAGTAAATGATCTTTTGTTATGGCATCGTACGGTATCGGCGGAAACTCGTGGATATTAGGAGCGGTACCTAACGGCGTAGTATTGATAATTAAATTATGGCCCTTAATATGGCGTGGTTTCAAATCCTTAAACAATAAATTTTCGCCATGCGGTTTGCGGGTAACCACCCTATAGTTAATATCTAAGTTCTGTAATACACATTTAACCGCTTGCGCAGCGCCTCCATCGCCTAAAACCAATGCGTCGGTATGGTGATTCTTTAACAGCGGGCGCAATGACATTTCAAACCCATACAAGTCGGTATTAAATCCTTCCAGCCTGAAATCATGCCCGCCAACACCAACCTCACCATTAAACGCGGCCAGCACAGGGCTTTCTTTAGTTATCCGGATACAGTTTACCGCGCCTGCGGTACGGGCGTCATGCTCTATCCAGTCAAGGTACCTTAATACATTTTTTTATGCGGAACAGTCACATTTAATCCTAACAGATCAGGATGCGCATCCAACAGGTCCTGCAAATCTTTAATATGTTCAAGGGTATAAAGATCATATACAGCGTCTTTAATATCCTCATCTAAAAACTTTTGGGTAAAGTATTTTTTTGAAAAAGAATGCGAAAGCGGGAAACCGATAAGCCCATATTGTTTCATGGTGTAATATTACCAACAAACAACGAGGATTTTAAATTTTTTGTTTGACGGGATGAGGGATTATTGCCCCGAACATTACTTGCCTGTGCAACAAATTGTTGGATTGTTATCACCATCATGCAATAATCGCAAAATGAATACTTTACAATTTCAGTTTGACCGGGGAATGTGTTATTTTTGCACTTCAAAAAAAAAAAAATCAAACGCTATGTCATCAGTAGAGACCGCTTACACCAAGTACAAAGTAAAAGACTTTTCGTTAGCCGAATGGGGCCGGAAAGAGATTGAGTTAGCCGAAGCAGAAATGCCAGGGCTTAATGGCGCTTCGCCGGGAATTTGGCGCTGCACAACCATTAAAAGGTGCGCGCATTGCAGGTTGCCTGCACATGACCATCAAACAGCTGTGTTAATTGAAACACTGGTTGCATTAGGTGCAGAAGTTACCTGGTCATCATGTAACATTTTTCAACACAAGATCACGCTGCTGCTGCTGTTGCCGCTGCAGGTGTTTCTGTTTACGCCCGGAAAGGTTTAAACGAAGCTGATTTTGATTGGTGCATCGAACAAACATTGTTCTTTGGCGAAGATCGTAAACCGCTAAACATGATCCTTGATGATGGTGGCGATTTAACTAATATGGTATTTGACCGTTACCCTGAATTAGTTGCAGGTATTAGAGGTTTATCAGAAGAAACCACTACAGGCGTACACCGTTTATATGAGCGTGTTAAAGCGGGTACTTTACCAATCCCTGCTATCAACATTAACGACTCTGTAACCAAATCAAAATTTGATAACAAATATGGTTGCCGCGAATCATTGGTTGACGCTATTCGCCGTGCAACTGACGTTATGATGGCCGGTAAAGTAGGCGTTGTTTGCGGTTATGGCGACGTAGGTAAAGGCTCGGCAGATTCATTACGTAACGCCGGTGTACGTGTTATAGTTACCGAAATTGACCCTATCTGCGCATTACAGGCAGCTATGGAAGGTTATGAAGTTAAAAAATTAAGCACCGCTATTGCCGAGGCTGATATTGTGGTAACCGCTACAGGTAACAAAAACATTGTTCGCGAAGAGCATTTCCGCGCATTGAAAGATAAAGCCATCGTTTGTAACATTGGCCACTTTGATAACGAGATTGACATGGCCTGGTTAAACAGCGCTTATGGCAATACCAAAATCGAAATTAAACCACAGGTGGATAAATATACCATCAACGGTAAAGACGTTATTGTTTTAGCAGAAGGCCGTTTGGTAAACTTAGGTTGTGCTACAGGCCACCCAAGCTTTGTAATGAGTAACAGCTTCACTAACCAAACTTTAGCACAGTTAGAGCTTTGGACAAACGCTGCTGCTTACGAAAACAAAGTTTACACCTTACCAAAACACTTAGACGAGAAAGTTGCTCGTTTACACCTTGCTAAAATTGGTGTTGAACTGGAAGTACTTGACCAGGATCAGGCCGAATATATCGGCGTAACTGTTGAAGGTCCGTTTAAACCGGAGTACTATCGTTACTAAGATAAAAGCCGAAAGGTAAAAGCATAAAGCAAAAAGGGCTTGATTTTAGGATCAGGCCCTTTTTTTTAATTAGACTGAAACTCCATTCTGATAGTAATTGAGCCGGTTTTAAGCCTGCTTGAAGTGTTGAACGATCCGCCGTAGCTATAATCTTCATTGCTGTTTTTGCCGGTGATCTGGAAAACACCCATGGTGGCCTTTTTTAATTTACCTAACGAGCTGCCTGCATTTTTTGCGATAGTTTCTGCTCTTTCTTTTGCATCGGCACTGGCTTTGCCCAGCAACTCCATTTTTATATCGCTTAGTTTGGTGTTATAAAATAAGGGTGATGATGAATTTAACTCAATACCGGTTTCTATCAGCTCAGTAGCTTCGCGCGAGATCTTATCAACTTTGTCTATTTCGGTCGATTCTACCTTTACTGCTTGCACCAGACTATAGCCGGTAAATTGTTGCCCTATGTTTCTGCCATTCCCGTCAAGCATGGGCCCAAACTCTTTATTGATGGTTACCGAAGAAAAAACCATTTCCGCATTAGTGATCCCCTTTTTTAAGAGATATTGGCGAATGGTGTTCTCATCAGCCTTAAGCGCCGCGTAAGCACTTTTCAGATCGGCGGATTTGCGCGAGTAGGTGCCATTCCAGACAATTAAATTGCTATTGAAATCCTTTTCGGCCAGCCCGGTAACAACTATAGTTTCCATGGTTGTAGAGCGGTATTTATAGGCCCCGCCAATTATGGCAAATGCAATTATAGCCGACAGGCCAATAATAATAGCAGTAAGATATGGTTTCATGTGTTCTGAATTTACACTGTGACGCTAAAAAGTAAGAATGGTTTAGGTTAAACCTATAGCTGTGTAATAATGTTTTCAAAGCTTCGTAATCCTTCAACGCCCAGCATCTGGCCTATTTCTTCATAAACGTCCGCTGCTGTGTTACCCTGCTCGCGTACATACTTTATAGAAGTAACCCCGGCAGACTTGGATAGTTTTTTATCGCTACCCTCCATAACCAACGGGTGATGATGAAAGATAGTGTTTTTAAACACGACTAAATCTAAAACATCAGCCAAATAAAGCTGAGCAATGGTGGATGGGTACAGGTCCTCGCCACGTACCACAAGGTCCACTCCAAAATGCAGATCGTCAATTACCGATGCCAGTTGATATGCCGGGAAACCATCTTTCTTTTTTACCACAAAATCTTTTAGCGTATCGGGTAATCGTGCTTTTATAATACCCTTATTAAGGGTTTTAACAGTTAACTCTTTTTCGTCGGTAATTAAGCGCCAGGCGGTCTCGGGTGTATCTAAGGGAATAGAACGATTGCGGCAAGTACCGGGATAAATGCCATCCTGCAATTGCGCCCGCGAGCATTGACAGGCAAACACAACGCCATGATCGGCTAACTGTTTCAACGCGTCTTTATACAATTCCATCCTGTGTAGTTGCGACCAGTTAGCTTTATAATCATTTATGTCACGCGGGCCTTCATCCCGGGTGATGTTTAAGAAGTTAAGGGTATCAAAAATATCCTGCACGTAATTTAGATTTACGCGCTGCTGGTCCAGGTCGTCTATCCGCAGTAAAACTTTAGCCCCCGATTTGCGGGCCAGCGCCGCCGTTAACGCAAACGACAGGGCGTTACCCAAATGTAAATAACCGCTTGGGGTAGGGGCTATACGTGTTTTAGTAAAATGGATGGGATTGGCTTGCATTAGCGCCAAATTAGGTTAAATGATCCTAAATAAAAAAGGCCCTGATAAATCAGGGCCCGCATTATATTGAGATCAGTTTTTTAATTGATGTTGGTAGCTTTTGCTACTTGTTCAAAATTATTAAGGTTAAGCCCCGGGTTGTGTAACATTAAATTGGTTAGCTCTGTACCAGCTATTATAACTACCCTTATGTCTAAACCGGTTGAAGTAAAGTTTGCTTTCAAGTCTATATATCCAACTCCGTAGGCCAGTAAGTTTAAGGTATTGCCAGATTCGCTATACGGTAAAGGGTTCCGAGGATGTTGTGGCGCCGGTATTTCTGAAGTACACTAAAACTATGCCTTTATCGACGATTCCCCGGTCAATTGCCGGCACCAGGAAGCGGGTATTACCTACTAAAAATACAGTTTTGTTGGAAAAATAATAACTAGCTACTGAAGTAGCGGGGCCCGTTGCACCAGTAGCCCCGGTTGCACCTGTGGCGCCATTACTTCCGTTTGCACCTGTGGCACCTGTTGCCCCGGTCGCGCCCGTAGCCCCGGTTGCGCCTACTGCACCATTTGTACCATTGGCTCCGGTTGCGCCAGTGGCGCCGGCTACACCCTGCGGTCCGCCCGCCCGGCAGCACCAGCTGCGCCGGTAGCACCTGTTGCGCCTGCCAGCCCTGTTGCGCCGGTAGCCCCTGTTGGGCCTGCAGGCCCCGGTGCGGTTGAACTTTTACAAGCGTTTAAACTAATTATAACAAATAAAAAAAGAGGTAATATGTATCTGATCCTCATGATATAGCATGTACGAATTTTGAATAGTGACGGTTTTTACGCAAGATAACCCATTTTAGTTGCACCAGTTGCATTGCTGGCAAATTATTTTCCTTTGGTTATATAAAATTAATAGACACACTTGTAATTACAACCTTTTACTAACACTGTAACGTATAAGCAATTATTATAAACGAGCCTATCCCTAACGGGCTAAATTACAACGTTGTTGACTAAGCTATTTTAAACGGATCTGCCGGTTGGTGGTTACCCCTTCGTTTACAATTTCTTGTGGTAGTTGGAGCTACAAATTGTTATTTATTAAAATAAGCAATTAATAAACCACAATACACACACCATTTAACTCTTACAATTATGAAAAGAACAACAATTTTGGTACTTACTGCCTGCCTGGCTTTTTTAGTTGCAGCAAAAAGAGGGCGCCACCGCGCCGTCGGCAGATGGGAAAACCAGCCCGGGATCAGTACCCGACGGGGCAATGTCCGGCTCATCATTCAACTCGTGGGTCCCGGCTGATGCCACCACTGCTTACAATGCTTTTAATACGGCATGTTACAATCCTACCACCAAGCTTTATTACAGCACTACCCTTAAAGATAACATAGCCGCTATCTGGACCAACGCCATATTCTGGGATATGGCAATGGATGCTTACATTCGTACCCGCAAATCGGCTGATCTTACCCGGGTTAATGACATGTACACCGGGGGCTATAACCAATACGATCATTACAACTGGAACAACACCACCGTATGGTTTATTTATGACGATATGATGTGGTGGGTAATGGCCCCGCCCGCGCCAACCAGCTAACCGGAAACGCTACTTATTTAACCACCGCACAGGCCGGGTTTGACAGGGTTTGGAACGGATCATATGACCCCGTGGGCGGAGGCATGTACTGGGACTTTAACCACTCGGGTAAAAATTCGTGCATTAACTTCCCTACCGTTATCGCGGCAATGCGGTTGTATACTATCACTGGTAACAGCGCTTATTTAACCAAGGCACAAAATATTTATACCGGGCCAAAGCCAATTTAACCAACACCACCACCGGCCAGGTTTATGACAACAAGATAGGCAGCAACCCGCCGGGCGGCCAGCTTATACTTATAACGCCGGAACAGCCATAGGCGCGGCGTATGCTTTATACAAGCAAAGCGGCAACAGCGCCTATTTATCAGACGCTACCCGTTATGCCGATTACGTTAAAAACAATCTTTGCAACGCGCAGGGCATACTCCCAGCCGAAGGTGATTTTAACGAGCAGGGCGTAATGAAAGCCATATTTGCCGATTATATTATGCAGCTGATAAACGAAGGCAAGCAAACCCAATACCTAAGCTGGATCCAAACCAATGTTGATACCGGCTGGGCCAACCGCGACCCTGCACGTAATTTAACTTACCGCAACTACGCTGTACCTTGCCCTACCGGCTACATTCAAACTTACGAGGCTTGCAGCCCGGTAGCGTTTATGCAGCTTTACCCGGGTGTTACTTTTTACCAAAACACGCTTTATGGCGGCACGGTAACCGGCACCATCCCCAAAGGAAATTATACGCTAAGCCAGCTCACGCCTTTTGGTTTTGTTAACGATTGGGCATCGTCGGCCAAAGTACCACAGGGCTGGACAGTTACCATGTATAAAGACGATAATTTTACAGGGCAAACCTGGACATTGCCAAGCGGCGATACCCCGCATTTCCCTAACTTAACACCAACTGCCAATGACTTGGTAACATCCGTTAAGATCCAATAAAGACCTGCATTCAACCTAACCCGTAAGCATAACCGGCACTGTGCCAGTTATGCTTTTTTAAAACGAAACTCTTTCTAAACCTTTGTTTATTCCCGCAGTGATCATGGCGCCGTAACCGTCGTTGGTTAAATATATAGCATGATCAAACGCCAATTGATAGTTTTCGCGGGCTTTTGCGTAATTGTTTAAATCTTCATAGCCCTTACCAATATTGAGATATAGCGACCTAATGCAACCAGTGTTTCAATTAACACAGCTGTTTGGATGGTCATGTGCAGGCAACCTGCAATGCGCGCACCTTTAATGGTTGTGCAGCGCCAAATTCCTGGCGAAGCGCCATTTAAGCCTGGCATTTCTGCTTCGGCTAACTCAATCTCTTTCCGGCCCCATTCGGCTAACGAAAAGTCTTTACTTTGTACTTGGTGTAAGCGGTCTCTACTGATGACGCGTTTGATTTTTTGAAGTGCAAAAGTAACACATTCCCCGTCAAACTGAAATTGTAAAGTATTCATTTGCGATTATTGCATGATGGTGATAACAATCCAACAATTTGTTTGAGCAAGTAATGTTCGGGGGCAATAATCCCTCATCCCGTCAAACAAAAAATTTAAAATCCTCGTTTGTTTGTTGGTAATATTACCATAAACAATATGGGCTTATCGGTTTCCCGCTTTCGCATTCTTTTCAAAAAAATACTTTACCCAAAAGTTTTTAGATGAGGATATTAAAGACGCTGTATGATCTTTATACCCTTGAACATATTAAAATTTGCAGGACCTGTTGGATGCGCATCCTGATCTGTTAGGATTAAATGTGACTGTTCACGCATAAAAAATGTATTAAGGTACCTTGACTGGATAGAGCATGACGCCCGTACCGCAGGCGCGGTAAACTGTATCCCGGATAACTAAAGAAAACCTGTGCTAGCCGCGTTTAATGGTGAGGTTGGTGTTGGCGGGCATGATTTCAGGCTGGGAAGGATTTAATACCGACTTGTATGGGTTTGTCATTGCGCCCGCTGTTAAAGAATACCTATACCGACGCATTGGTTTTAGGCGATGGAGGCGCTGCGCAAGCAGTTAAATGTGTATTACAGAACTTAGATATTAACTATAGGGTGGTTTACCCGCAAACCGCATGGCGAAAATTTATTGTTTAGGATTGAAACCACGCCATATTAAGGGCCATAATTTAATTATCAATACTACGCCGTTAG